>DXOJ01000628.1:0-3347 GCA_019412865.1 Bacteroides sp.
GGTTGTACAGTAGCTTGTGCGGTTGATGTTGCTCAGGCTTTAGGTAAGTAATTCAGGTTACTTTATATAGATAAAGAACTCCTGTAATCTTAACGATTACAGGAGTTCTTTTTATTTGTAATAATTTGATATGGATAAATTTATTCTGAAATGTATTACTTCATATAAACCATATCATCTTTTCTTTCTCCTTTGTACCAATCAGTGTTTGATTTACATCCACTTTCAACCCACTTTGAATACCCTCCAGACACTATTTAAACTGGACAAATAGGTAGCTTTTAACTTGAATATACAAATATAAACCTGTAAGAGCAAATAATGTAGCTAATTCGAGAACTTTTGTATGACTTCGCCTGTTTACATAACAGATACTAAAACATTATACAACAATGCTACTCACATTCTTAAATACACTTGCCACTATTATCAGTGTTATTAGTCTGCTAATTGTCACTTACGGAGTATTAGTCTGCTTCATCGCCTTTTTACGCAATGAAATAAAACGATTCAACGGAACATATACGGTTAACAATATACGGCAGTTGAGGGCGGATTTTGGCACTTACCTTTTGCTTGGATTGGAATTTCTAATTGCTTCCGACATACTAAAAACTGTGGTTGATCCAACATTGGACGAATTGGCAATCCTGGGTGGAGTGGTTGTAGTAAGAACTGTGCTTTCTGTATTTTTGAATAAAGAGATCAAAGAATTGGCCGAAAATGATTCAGCGAAAGAAATATAGCATATCGCCGCACAACTAAGTTTCTCCAAAGCCATATCTTTTTTATTGCCTGATATTTCTATTTTGCCTACCTTTGTACGGGAAACATTTACACACTGACTGGCAAGGAATAGAAACACGTCAAAAAAATGGGAATTACACATCTATCTATTGAGCTTACACTTGATCTGATTGCGTTAATTATAGGAATCATCCTTATTATACGTGCTAAAGACAATTATCCGAAATTATATTGGGGAATTATAGCAACCGGCATCGGCATTATGTTTTCATGGGAAAATATCGGATGGCTGACAATTGTCACAGACACTCCGGAATACAACTTCACAGAATTGCTCAACATAGAGAAAATGCTCAAATGGTATGCTTTAGCAAATATTGTAGCCCTGTTCCCTATCGCTTCTTTATCGCCGGGCTATCTGAACCATTTCAGGATATTTACTTTTCTGTTATTACCTATCATTACGATAACGGTAGGAATCAGTTATTTAGGTTTCAATGGGAATATCACCCCCATCCACTCCATAGATGAAATTATTCCGAATATCCATCAAATAGATGTCAAGCTTAGGGCTTGCATATTCCTGTTATCCGTTTTTACCCCACTCGTTCTTCTTATTTATCCGATGATGAATAACAAGACCTACCGCAGGATAAATAATAACATGTATCTATTCATCGGTTTTCTATTCGTATTTTTAGGGATATACATTTTGTTCACTCTAAATATCAATGAATTTGTTTTCAATCTGTTCGGCATTATGGCAATCGTTTTTACGGTCTTATTCTCCATACAATATTTACGTTATGAGAATCCGTTTTCGAACCATATAAACATGATTCATAATGCAAAGAATACGGAAAGCACTATAATGCTACAAGCTGGAAAGCCATCTCCTACTCTCCCGCTCTTCTCAACGATTGAAGCCTATCTTCAGGAACAGCATCCCTATACCGATCAACGGTATAATATAGAACTTTTAGCCAAGTCCCTGAATAAACAGGAACATGATATTTCAGCAGCAATCAAAAGTCAGGGCTTTACAGGTTTCCGGGAATACATTAATTATCTTCGACTGGAATATTTCAGACAGTTAGCCGCCGAAAATCCAAAGAGTAATGTAAAAGAACTTATGTTTGCATGCGGTTTCACCTCCCGGGCAACTTTCTATCGTAACTTTTCAGAAAAGTATGGTGTATCACCCAGTAAATTCATTGAGAATCAAAGAGTAGAACAATAATTTCCTTTTTTAAAAGCACAATTCTTAATAGTAAAAAGTGTCTCATTTCAGGAATGAGACACTTTTTATTTTTATAGCTAAAAGCAATCCGTTACTTTTGATGCAAAATAAAACTACGACGTTGGCATCATCAACAGATTAATCGAATACTAAGATAAATAGAATATGAATATTGACAATTGTAATCACACCAACACAGAGAAAAATCAAGAAGAAAAGATCTTTTTATATACTACTATAACTGGAAACTTGCAACTAATCCATTTAGAACAGATTGGCTATTTCCGGTATAACTCCAAGAGTAAACTATGGGAAGCTGTATTAAATAACAATCATATCCTGGCACTCAGAAGAAATACAAACTCACAAAAGATATTGAGTCTGCATCCCTATCTTATCCAGATTAGCCAGTCACACATTATCAATATAAGCTATCTGGTTTCGATTGAAGACAACAATTGCATATTGCTTCCTCCATTTAATGAAATGGAACTTTTACAAGTAAGCAAGTCTTTCATGAAGAAGCTAAAAGAAAAATATCCATGTATCTGATTCCCTATAGCTCATCTTTATGCTCTATGCAACACCCAGCAGTTCCACTTCGAAGATCAATGTCGAGTAGGCAGGAATAGAATCAAAAGATTTGATACCGTATCCCATTGCATAAGGAATATAAATAATCCATTTATCGCCAACATGCATTTTCTGAAGTGCCACCTGCCATCCTTCTATTACATCACTAAGACGTAGGGCATCGGGACAAGTACGCTCATAAGAATTATCAAACACCCGGCCATCAATCAGACTTCCTTTGTAATGCACGGTAACAATACTCCGTGCACCCGGAGAAATCGTACTTTCGCCAGTTTCCAAAACTTTGTAATAGATTCCACCCGGCAATGCGAAAACACCCTCCTGAAAAGACAGCTTTTTCAGAAATCGCCGATTGGCCTCTTTGTATTCTTTCTTTTTCCCCATAAATAAATTGATTAAGAACTTGCAAAAATAATCAGAATAACAAAGGATTTAGCATAAAAACTGTATATTTGTTTGTTGAACTATAAAAAAACTCCTCGCTATGGGACAAACAAAGACTACACGTAGCATCAGTGCTACCGGACTATTTTTGCTCATCATGATAACTGTGGGCCTATATTCATGCACACGCACTCAAAAAGACATCATTCCTTCTGCCGATTATGCACCGTATGTAAACGCATATACGGGAGGAGTCATCTCGCAAAATTCGACCATACGTATAGAACTGACCCACGACCAACCCATGGTGGATATAAACAATGAGTTAAAAAGCAACCCATTCAGTTTCTCACCTTCATTAAAGGGAAAAGCATATTGGGTA
>DXOJ01000628.1:3357-6097 GCA_019412865.1 Bacteroides sp.
ATATTGGGTCAGCAACAATACCATTGAATTTGTGCCTGAAGAAGGAGCGCTGAAACCGGGAACACTTTACGAAGGAACTTTCCGGCTCGGAGACTTCATCGAAGTGGAGAAAAAGCTGAAAGAGTTCAACTTCTCATTCCGTGTACAGGAACGTAACTTCACCCTGCAACTGGAATCATTGCCAATTACAGCTACCCAACCGAATGAGATAAATATGAAAGGAGAGATACGTTTCAGCGACGTAGTGAAAAAGGAAGAGGTAGAAAAGATGCTGACTGCCAGTGACGGGAAAAAGAGTTATCCGGTGGAAGTCACCGCAACCGACAATCATACCCGGTATTTGTTTAGTATCAGACAAATCCCCAGAGAAGCTGATGATTACCCCTTGACTATCACAGCCAACGGCAACCCGGCCGGCATCAACCGTAAACAAAGCGAAGAAGTACTGATACCGGCAAAAGATTGTTTTCGTTTTATGTCTGCCGAACGCATCGACCAACCGGAAAACGGAATCGAGATTGTTTTCTCCGCTCCCCTATCCACTACTCAAGATTTAAAAGGACTGATTGAGATCCCGGAAATCTCCTCATCGATCTTCCAAATCAGTGAGAACAGAGTTTTTATCTATTTCGAAGCAAACACACAAAGTAAACTGACGTTGAATATCCATGAAGGAGTCAAAGACAGTCAAGGTAAAGCGTTGGGAACTTCTCATACGATCTCATTCAGTGAAGTAAGTCTGAAACCACAAGTGGAAATGTCTACTACCGCCGCTATCCTGCCCGATTCGAAAAGTCTGATTATTCCTTTCAGGGCTGTCAACCTGTATGCTGTGGATTTGAGCGTGATCCGCATTTTCGAGAACAATGTATTGATGTTTATGCAAACCAATTCACTGGCCTCGGCCAATGAGCTGCGCCGTTCGGGAAGACTGGTTTACAAGAAAACGTTATGGCTTGCCAAAGATGCTTCCAAAGACATTCATCATTGGGGAGATTACTCGATAGACCTTGCCGGATTGATCCATCAGGAACCGGGTGCCATCTATCGTGTGATACTTTCATTCCGTCAGGAATACTCCGCTTATCCTTGTGGAGGAGGCGAGAATCAGGATATGAAATTCGCCGACAGCAGCACCTCCGACGGGCTGACCAAAGTAAGTGGAAGTGTTTTGTCCGAAGAAGATGAAGCAATCTGGAATACCCCCGAAGCCTACTATTATTACAATGGCGGAACAATGGACTGGAGTGTGTACCGATGGACGGAACGCGACAACCCCTGCCATCCGTCTTATTATATGGATTCAGACCGGGCAGCTGCCTGCAACGTTTTTGCTTCCAACCTGGGAATGATTGTAAAACGGAACTCACTGAATAAACTGTGGATTGCCGTTAGCAATATTTTGGATACAAAACCGATAGGGAAAACACAGGTAACAGCGTATAACTTCCAGTTACAACCCATAGGGAAAGGAGAAACCAATGGAGAAGGATTCGTTGAAATCACTCCGAACGGTGTGCCTTTCATTATCGTGGCAGAATCGGAAAAGCAAAAGGCGTATGTGCGCGTTGTGGACGGTGAAGAACAGTCCGTCAGCAGATTCGACGTGGGAGGAAAAGATATTCAAAAGGGACTGAAAGGATTTATATATGGCGAAAGAGGGGTATGGCGCCCGGGAGACACGCTGCACATTTCCTTCATATTGGAAGACCGCGAAAAGAGAATCCCCGACAAGCACCCCGTAGCACTGGAGATTTACAATCCGAGAGGACAGTTCTACACGAAAATGATTTCAACACAAGGAATGAACGGATTCTATACATTCGACGTTCCGACACAGGCAACAGACCCGACCGGACTTTGGAATGCGTATATTAAGGTGGGAGGAACCACCTTCCACAAAGGTCTGCGTATCGAAACCATAAAGCCCAACCGCCTGAAAATAAATCTGGCATTGCCGAAGGTTCTTCAAGCCACGGACAAGGATTTCTATGCCCCACTCACTTCAACCTGGCTGACAGGAGCAACTGCCTCCAAACTGAAAGCCAAAGTAGAAATGTCTTTATCGAAAGTGAATACACAGTTTAAGAATTACGGACAATATATCTTTAACAATCCGGCTACGGATTTCACGACTATCAAAACAGATATATTTGACGGCACACTGGATGCAGAAGGAAAAGCAAACGTCATGCTGAAAGTTCCGACCGCAACGGAAGCGCCGGGTATGCTGAACGCCACTTTCACCACCCGCGTGTTCGAACCGGGAGGAGATGCCAGCATCTACACTCAAACGATTCCATTCTCACCATTCACCTCTTATGTCGGTATCAATCTGAACCAGCCGAAAGGCAAATATATTGAAACTGACAAAGATCATGTATTCGATATTGTAACTGTAAACACGCAGGGACAGTTAGTGAACAGTTCTAATCTGGAATACAAAATATACCGCATCGGCTGGAGTTGGTGGTGGGAAAACAGTGGTGAATCTTTCGGAACGTATATCAACAACAGTTCCATCACTCCTGTTGCCAGCGGCAATTTACAGACAAGAGGCGGAAAAGCATCTTTCAAATTCCGTATCGATTATCCGTCATGGGGACGCTACCTGGTTTACGTGAAAGATAAAGAGAGTGGACATGCCACCGGAGGTACAGTTTATGTTGACTGGCCGGAATGGCGGGGACGTTCGAGCAAGACTGATCCCAGCGATATCAAGATGCTTGCTTTCTCGCTG
>DXOJ01000628.1:6107-11511 GCA_019412865.1 Bacteroides sp.
TAGGAGAAACAGCCACAGCAATCATTCCTGCAGCAGCGGGAGGACGTGCACTGGTATCCATAGAAAACGGTTCTACCGTATTACGACAAGAATGGATAGAGGTTTCCAACGGAGGAGATACGAAATATACATTCAAGATTACACCGGAGATGACTCCGAATGTATATCTGCATATCAGTTTGTTACAGCCTCATGCGCAAACAGTCAATGACCTGCCCATCCGTATGTATGGCGTCGTTCCGGTATTCGTGACTAACAGTCAGACGGTGTTACAACCGCAGATACAGATGCCGGAAGTGTTACGCCCGGAAACCAACTTCAATGTGACCGTCAGCGAAAAGAGCGGAAAACCGATGACTTATACATTAGCTATTGTAGACAACGGTTTGCTGGATCTTACCAATTTCAAGACCCCGGACCCATGGAATGATTTCTATTCACGCGAAGCACTCGGCATCCGGACTTGGGATATGTATGATAATGTATTGGGAGCTTCCGCCGGAAGTTACAGTTCACTTTTCAGTACGGGTGGAGACGCCACATTGAAGCCTGCCGATGCAAAAGCAAACCGCTTCAAACCGGTAGTCAAGTTTGTAGGTCCTTTCTATCTGGGAAAAGGTAAGAGCCAGACGCATACGCTGAAACTTCCGATGTATGTAGGTTCGGTACGTGCCATGGTGGTTGCCGGACAAAAGGGAGCGTACGGCAATGCGGAAAAAACGGCTTTTGTACGGACTCCGTTAATGATGTTGTCCACCTTGCCCCGTGTACTTAGCATTCAGGAAGAAATCACCGTTCCGGTCAATATCTTTGCGATGGAAAATCAAGTGAAGAATGTAACCGTATCACTTCAGGCATCCGGTGGAGGAGTACAGATTGTAGGGGCCAACCAACAGTCGCTCAAATTTAGCCAACCGGGTGACCAGCTCGTGTTCTTTACCTTAAAAACAGGTAGCAAAACAGGAAAGGCTACCATCCATCTGACAGCCAATGGTGGCGGACAACAAACGAAAGAAACCATTGAAATAGAAGTACGCAACCCGAATCCGGTAGTAACCCTGCGCAACAGTCAATGGGTAGAAGCCGGACAAAGCAAAGAACTTTCATACAATCTAAGCAGTTCTTCTGCAAATAATCAGATAAAGCTGGAAGTATCACGCATACCTTCGGTTGACATCAGCCGCCGTTTCGACTTCTTATACAACTATCAGCACCATTGTACGGAACAGTTGACTTCCAAGGCTTTGCCTCTTCTGTTTATCGGTCAATTCAAAACAATAGATAAGATAGAAGCCGAAAAGATAAAGACAAATGTACAGGAAGCTATCCGGCAGATTTATGGTCGTCAACTTCCCAATGGCGGATTTGTATATTGGCCGGGAAATGCTGTTGCCGACGAATGGATCAGTTCTTATGCAGGAATGTTCCTGACACTGGCACAAGAAAAAGGATACGCCGTTCATTCGAACGTACTGAATAAGTGGAAGCGTTTCCAACGTGCCGCCGCACAAAACTGGCGGATGCCGCAGGATGCAAGCGGCTGGCAACAATGGCAGTCGGAATTGCAACAGGCTTTCCGTTTATATACGCTTGCATTGGCAGGAGCACCGGAATATGGTGCCATGAACCGGATGAAAGAACAGGCAGGATTATCCATTCAGGCTAAATGGAGACTGGCAGCAACCTATGCACTGACCGGAAAGATGAAACCGGCTGAAGAACTGGTGTATAATGCGGAAACAACAGTAAGCCCCTACTCTTCCATGAATCAGATTTACGGTTCCTCCGACCGTGATGAAGCTATGATTCTGGAAACACTGATCCTGATGAACCGGGAACGGGATGCTTTGCAGCAGGCAAAAGTCGTTTCAAAGAATCTGTCACAAGAGGAGTGGTTCAGTACCCAATCCACCGCTTTTGCTCTTATGGCAATGGGACGTCTGGCCGAAAAGCTGTCAGGCACACTGGATTTCGTATGGACATGGAACGACAAACAACAACCTGCCGTAAAATCAGCTAAGGCTGTGTTTGAGAAGGAAATAGCCACCACTCCCAAATCCGGTATGATTGCTGTGAAAAATCAAGGAAAAGGAGCGCTTAGCGTAGACCTTATCACACGCACACAGTTGTTGAACGATACATTACCGGCCATCAGCGACAATCTTCGCATGGATATAAGATATGCCAACCTGAACGGTACACCGATCTCTGTCAATGATATTATACAGGGAACTGACTTTATGACTATCACCTCCATATCCAATATTAGCGGAACTTCCGACTACACCAATCTGGCACTGACGCATATCATACCGTCCGGTTGGGAAATATACAACGAAAGAATGGTTGCCCCCGAAACGGAAAGCGGAGCAGCCGACGGTTCCGGTAAATCCGTCAGCAAATATAATTATCTGGATATACGCGATGACAGGGTATTAACTTATTTCAATTTGCGTCGTGGTGAAACAAAAGTATTCACTGTCAGACTGCAAGCGACTTATGCAGGTAACTTTATTCTTCCTGCCGTTCAATGTGAAGCAATGTATGATGTAAACGTACAGGCACGCAGCAAAGCGGGAAGAACAACTGTCAGTCGATAAATTTCAGGCACGGATTACACGGTTCTACTCGTTAACCAAAAATGCGTAATCCGTGTAATCCGTGCCTAATTATTTGTCACAAAGATATGTGTCTCTTAGCTCTTAACATTTAAATGAATCCTATATATAAATTCTTCAAACGATTATCTGTTACTAAGAAAGTAATGACAATAAGCATTGCTCTTTTGATGATAGGATACATCTTTTGCCTTCCCCGGCAACTGTTTCATGTACCCTACTCCACCGTTGTGACTGATCGAAACGAAGAATTACTGGGAGCACGTATCGCTTCGGATGGTCAATGGCGGTTTCCTCCCCGAAAGACAACACCTGAAAAAATCAAGCAATGCCTTATTACCTTTGAAGATAAACACTTTTACCACCATTGGGGAGTTAATCCGCTATCTACCGGAAGAGCACTCTACCAGAATTTAAAGAATAAACGTGTTGTAAGCGGAGGCAGTACCCTTACCATGCAGACCATCCGTCTCGCCCGGAACAAACCCAGAACTATCGGAGAGAAAGTCATCGAAATGATCTGGGCTACCCGTTTGGAGTTTCGGACTTCCAAAGAGGAAATCTTATCCATGTATGTCTCTCATGCACCATTCGGAGGAAATGTAGTAGGACTGGATGCTGCTGCCTGGCGCTACTTCGGTCATTCTGCCGAAGATTTATCATGGGCGGAATCAGCCATGCTGGCCGTCCTGCCCAATGCCCCCGCCATGATTCATCTATCCAAAGGACGAAAAATACTACTTTCCAAACGCAACCGTTTATTAAAACAACTTTTTGAAGAAGAGATTATTGATGCGTCCACCTATGAATTGGCTATCAGCGAACCGTTACCCGACGAACCACATCCTCTTCCTCAAATAGCCCCCCACCTGGTTACCCGCTTTTATCAAGAAAGAAACGGATTATATACCCGCTCAACCATCGATAAAGGAATACAAACCCATATAGAGAGTTTGGCGGAACGGTGGAGCAATGAATTTAATCGAAGTGATATCCGTAACCTGGCTATCCTAATTATAGACATTCCCACCAATCAAGTGGTAGCATACTGCGGAAATGTACATTTCGACCGTAAGCAAGGGGGGAATCAAGTAGACGTGATTCAAGCTCCCAGAAGTACAGGCAGTATTTTAAAACCCTTTCTCTATGGTGCCATGCTACAGGAGGGAAGTCTATTACCGCAAATGCTGTTACCGGACGTACCCGTTAATATCAATGGCTTTACTCCACAAAACTTCAGCCTGCAGTTTGAAGGAGCCGTCCCCGCTTCCGAAGCTCTTGCCCGCTCATTGAATATCCCGGCTGTCACCATGTTACAAAGATATGGAGTACCCAAATTTCATCACATGCTGCAACAAATGGGGTTCAAGACTATCAACCGATCAGCCTCCCATTATGGATTATCACTCATTTTAGGAGGTGCCGAAGCTACTTTATGGGATGTGACGAATGCTTATGCACAAATGGGACGAAGCCTCTCCAACAGTCATTCCAACGACCTTCCCCAAGAAAAGGAAGTGCAGATACTACTGGGAACAGAAGAAAAGACTGTTTCGGAAAGAGATGGTTCAAGAAAAGTTACTTCAGGAAAGATCATTTCAAGAAAAACAACTTCGAGAAAGGATATATCAGAAGGAGTTATTTCAGAAGGAGTCATTTCGGCAGGAGCGGCCTGGCTCACCCTTTCCGCCTTAACAGAAGTCAACCGCCCTGAAGAAATTGACTGGAAATCAATCCCCTCCATGCAGACTATCGCATGGAAGACCGGAACCAGTTACGGATTCCGTGATGCCTGGGCCGTTGGCGTAACTCCCCGCTATGCAGTAGGCGTATGGGTAGGAAATGCAACCGGAGAAGGAAAACCCGGATTGGTCGGCGCACAAACAGCCGGTCCCGTATTATTCGATATATTCAATTATCTCCCTTCTTCACCCTGGTTCGAACGTCCTGCAGGTGTTTTCGTTGATGCAGAAATATGCCGTCAATCCGGTCATCTGAAAGGACGTTTCTGTGAAGAAACTGACACTGTGCTGATCCTTCCCGCGGGATTACGGACGGAGGCTTGCCCTTATCATCATCTCGTCACACTATCCGCCGACGAAAGCCACCGCATCTATGAAAACTGTGCAAACACGGAACCTACTATTCAGAAATCGTGGTTTGCCCTGCCGCCCGTATGGGAATGGTATTATAAACAGCATCATCCGGAATACAAACCACTGCCACCTTTCAAAGCCGGTTGTGGAGAAGATTCTTTCCAACCCATGCAATTCATCTACCCTCCGATGAACGCCCACATCAAGCTACCCAAACAACTGGACGGCAGCAAAGGATTTATCACGGTTGAACTGGCACACAGCAATCCCAATGCAACTATATTCTGGCATCTCGACGACACCTATCAGACACAGACACAGGATTTCCACAAAATTTCCCTGCAACCCGCTCCCGGCAAACATTCACTGACGGCAGTAGACGGAGAAGGCAACACAGTTTCCACCACTTTCTTCATCGAATAAACATCTTATTTTATTATCTTTGCCACATGAAACAGCCATTAAAAGAAAACGGAGGACTGCCGGCATCTATCCTCTGGACACTTGCTATTGTGGCCGGTGTCTCGGTAGCCAACATCTATTATATTCAACCTCTATTAAATATGATACGCCATGAACTTGGCATATCAGAGTTCAGAACCAACCTGATTGCCATGGTCACACAAATAGGCTATGGTCGAGTAGACCAAGGGAATTTCACCCTCAGCCTCTCTCGGAACCGTACGTGAA
>DXOJ01000629.1:0-960 GCA_019412865.1 Bacteroides sp.
AGTAACGCTATCGAAAAATGGGTAGAAAAAATAGAGGCCGCAGACTGGAAAAATCACAATGAACTGAAAAATGATTTTCTTTCAGCCGATTATGTGGGAAATAACCGGTATGTGTTCAATATCCGAGGAAATAATTATCGAATAGTTGCGATCGTTGTTTTCTTTGCTGGTAGAATGACTATTCGCTTTATTGGTACCCACAAAGAATATGATAGGATCGACGCTAAGAATTATTAAAAAGGAGGGCATTATGAAAATTAGTAGTGATTCCCAATACAGGGAATATAAAAAGGAAATGGAAGTTTTGATCCAGAAGGGAACAAAGCTTGGTGATATGGAATTGCTTTCAGAAGCAGACAAAGAAGAATTTGTACGCCTTACTGATGCGATTTATGAATGGGAGGCCGCTTATCATCCTTTGCCTGGTAAGGTATCGACAGTAATAACGGACGCTATCAAACAACGTATGAGCATAGGCAATATAAAACAGAAGGATGCCGCTAAAAAACTGGGTGTTTCTGAATCTCGTGTAAGTGAACTTTTATCCGGTAGGCGATCGCTTAATTTAAACATGGTGAAACGTTTACGCGATAATTTTGGAATATCGGCTGATTTTATCCTGGATAATATGTAAAAAGTGAAATAATAATAAGACGGGAAAGCTTTATCTAATCGGATAAAGCTTTTTTATTTGTGGCTTTTTCTCTACATTTACCAGCTAATCATAATATAATGCAGTAAGAACACACTAAAGCCGAATTTTGCCACAAAAGAAGATAACGGCGTGAATCTTTTGCGTAAATCTTCAAAGATATTTTTAATAGTCTCACAAATAGCCGGAATTATAGGGGCTTTTGCCGGGATAATGGATTTTGATAGTTTAGGAATACCGGTTATTGCAATAGCCGTTTTAATCTTTGTTGCAGGGTATTTAGTACGTGGTTTTGCTTTATGTATTGC
>DXOJ01000629.1:970-6834 GCA_019412865.1 Bacteroides sp.
TACGATTGCGGAAAATTCCGAAAAACATAAAGAGTAGCCAGTTAATCAGAATATATCTATTTATTTATAGGGTGCATCGGGAACGGTGTGCCCTTTCTTTTGTCCTTTACCTACACATCTTAAAAGCTCATATTTGCCTAAAAATAGAGCAATATGAATGAAATATTAATTACTACAGTAATCAGTTCTATTTGTACTGGTGGTATTACTTGGCTTTTTACTCTAAAATATACTAGGAAACAGGCCGAAGCTGATGCGATGCTATCCGTGCAAAACGTATATCAGCAGATAATTGAAGATCTTAAAACGGATCGGGTGGAGTTGAAAGAAAATATCAAGGAACTGGCGCTAAAGGTGAGTGAGAACGAACGGGAAATTAAAGCAATGAAGCCGAATCTTTGCGGGCGGAAGGCATGTACACAAAGAATACCAATCAATTAATTATATGAAAAAATATGCTTTGTATATTGTACTATCGGGAGTCTTCCTTGCTAGTTGTAGCCGCACAACAATCGATCACCGGAAAACAAATGAAACGGTATTGTCAGACAGCGTTAAAGCTCGCACAGATACGCGAGAGGAACAAGATAAGCAGCAGGGACATAGTACAGAACGTAATACTAGAACTGACGAGGAAAACCGCATCGTTATTAAATTTGATACGGAAAAGCCAGTTACGAAAGAAACAGGTTTACCGCCAATCAAAGAAATCTCTTTTACCGGTTCCACCACTAATCAAAAAAAAGAAGTTTATACGGAGATCGACACGGAGAAAAATATAAAATCAGTAATAAGCGATTCAACAGCAGTAAATCGTAAGACTGATAAGAAGGAAGATATTAAGACGAGCAAAGAAATTAAGCCTTCGACTAATTTATGGAAGGCTTTGTTATATATCTGCCTTATTGTCTTCTCCTATTATTTATTTGATGTATTGCGGGCACATTGGCCGAAAATAAAACAATTATGGCGAAGGGTATTCAAACTATAAACCTATATACCGCTATCGAGCAGATGAAGCAAATTTCCGCAAATGGTGACACTTTTTCTATAACATTTAGAAAGTATGATCGTCAGCGGAGATCTGGCGGGGATTCGGTTAGGTTGAAATATGCTAGATTACGGCCTAAAACATCGGATGCAGAGATCGAAAATTCTAGCTATAAATTATTTCTAACTGATACAGAAACGGGCAAACCGCTAAATTGTTGGCAAATACTTGTAACAGAGTTCAACGGGATCAAAATTTACGTTTAATATGGAAATCAGAAGAACAGGCAATTTCGGATTTATAGATACAGGGGAAGGACAATTAATTTCCTTTGCCATGGGGAAAGGCTGGGCGCCTTCTTCTATTAATTTTAGTAGGCCGGATAGTTGGCAGACTAAGAAAATAAGAGTTAATGGAATTGATATCGTGCCGATGGGCGCTAATAACGACTTACCAGGAGACGTACAGCGTTTACTAGATAATTTCTACGGTGGGGAAGGTATTATGGGGAAAATACAGGGCCTACAATGGGGGGAAGGCCCGCGTTTTTTTGAAGATGCCATCGACGAAGGAAATAATAAGTTTTATCGGAAATGGATACTAGATGATAAGATCCAGGAAGATTTAGAGCGCTGGGATCATCGCGAGTTTATGTTACGATCCTTAGTTGATCTTATCCACATGCAAGGGTTTTGGACTAAGTTTATTAGAAACCGGGGGCCGCGTATTGGTGCGGCAGGTAAATTTCTAAAGTTGGAACATATACCTTATAAAAAATGCCGTTTTGAATATCCAGACGATAACCACGACTTCCCGCAAAATGTATATGTAGGTGATTGGCCGTTTCCGGATCCTACTAAATTGGCTAAATATCCGGTTTTTAATCCAGCAGATCCCTTTAAGTATCCGGTATCAGTTGGATATTTCAATATCTATTCTTTCTGTAAAGATTTCGTAAGCACACCTCGTTTTCTTGGCGCTTTCCCATGGCTAGAGCTGGCCGGTACGATTGCGCCATTACTGGCCGCTTATAATGCTAATTCGTCGGCCTTAAGCTTGCACATTGAGAGCCCGCAGGGATATTGGGATGCAGCGGAAGAACGAATAAAAGACATTTGCAAGCGTAAAGGTATTGCTTATTCCGCTAAAATGTTGGAAGACTTCAAAGATGAAGCGATGGAGAAGTATGCGGCAGGAGTTACCGGACGCCAGAACGTGGGCAAATATATGCACACAACCAAATTTTGGAACGCAGAAGCCAACAACTTCGAAGGCTGGACTATCACCCCTATCGACAAGAAGATAAAAGATTATATCGAAAGCCAGATAAAGATAGCTAATAAAGCGGATGCCGCCGCCACTTCCGGCTTTGGACTGGATCCGGTATTATCAAACCTTATTATGGAAAACAAGTTATCTAGCGGATCTGAGAAACTTTATTCTATAAAGGTATATAACGCCAGTGAAACGGCCATCCCGGATATGATACTTTGCAAACCGTTGATGCATTATATTCGTGCAAACTTTCCGGGAAGTAAGACGCAGATAGGACTTTATCGAAGTATTGTCAATGCGGAAGAGAATGTCTCACCGGCCAACAGAGTAAAAGAGAATGCGTAGTTTTTCACATCAAATACACCACTAGAAATATGAAAATGATTTTTGATAAAAATAGTAATGGTACTGCGGAACTGGTCGAAGCATTGGGGATGATTGACAGTGCAACCGATTTTTCAAAATGGAAACCTTATATTCCTTTGAGTGTTCGTCGGTTAACGACCATAGTAGGCCCGGAAGTTTACGAGAAAACGTTGGATTTCTATTACTCCACTGAACCGGAGCCGGAAACAGAAGAAAAATATAAAACTCTTCTTTTGATGATGCAGCAATCTGTTGCACTATTCACCTGGCTAAAGATTATCCCTACATTAGATGCCCAGCACGGAAATACGGGACGTCAAAAGCGGATGGGGGAGAATGAAAAGGGGCTTACTGCCACACAGGAATATAAAGACGAAATAAACATTCTTAATTTGGCCTATGAGTCTGTAGATGCTTTAATAGCTTTCTTGGATAAAGAAAAATTCGACTTCTGGATGAATTCAGGAAAGAAAAAAGCTATAAATAAGCTACTAATACGAAGTAAGGAAGAATTTGATGTTTATTATACCATTGGAAGCCATCGTCTTTTCTTAACGCTTGCACCGATAATCCGGGAAATGCAGGATCGCTATATTATCCCGGTCATCACCCGAAACCGCTACGAACAGCTATTATCCGGCAACGAGCCGGGCGAAGGCTTTAACGATGCGGTGTGCCGGCCTTTGGCTCTTCTTACTATGCAGAAAGCGGTGGAACGTTTGCCGGTCGAAGTGTTGCCCGATGGTGTCGTTCAGGTTCAACAGGCCGGAACTGTAAAAGAGAAAAGTAAAGCCGAAGCTGAAGCCAGAAAAGCAGTATCTAAAAGCCTGGGGGATGATGCGGGGAAAGATCTTGTAGCATTGCAGGATTTTATCGCCGCTATCGAAGCCGAACCGGATGAACCGGATCTGTATTTACCTAAAGCAACTATACAGTCAAAAGGAATAACATTCTAATATGCAAGAATTTACATATGATAATAAAACAAAGGAGATACCGGAGAGCCTGGAAGAACTTTCACCGGTTCAGTACTATCGGTATTTAGAACTTGTTTTGATGATGAATACCGGTAAGATATCCCCCTTTCAGATGAGATGCAAGCTTATTTCCCTGCTTCTTGGCATGAAGTGTAACTTTACGATATACAGAGAATCAATCATTAATGAAGTAAATGCGCAGTTGCATAAGGTAGATGTCTTTTTTGATATAACGGAGGAATCGGGTAAGGCAATTTATGACCCCCATATTAAGTCGGGCAAGAATCTTTTGCCGTCGTACAAGAATTGGAAAGGTCCGGAAGATATGCTCAATAACATCACCTTCGGTCAGTTTGTGCAGTGTCTTAATATAGCAAAGGAGATGGAAGTGGCACAAAGGGAGAATGATAACAAACAGGTAGATAGCTTGATGTCTGAATTTGGCGAAATACTATATACGAATACTGATTCCCGGACAGAAGGAAACAAGCTACCGCCTTTAGTCTGTTTCCATTCCTATATTTTCTTTTGTGCCGTTTGGGAGTTGATTTATACCGTGCCTATACCAATCAATGGAGAAGAAATTAATTTCTCTATATTATTTCAGGAACCCAATGGGGAAAAACGGGCGGACGATAAAACTGGGTGGACGGGGGTTGCTTATGAAGTGGCTTCTTCCGGTGTCTTTGGGAATATGAGACAAATAAATGAAACTCCTTTTTGGGATGTTTTGCTTTATCTGTATAAATGTAGGTTTGAATCTTTACACAATAAAAAACAGTAGGTTATGAAAACAAGTGAGTCAGCGAAACAAGCTATTGGGACTTTTGAGGGACTGGAACTAAAAGCGTATCTGTGTCCGGCCGGTGTTTGGACAATCGGATACGGGCATACAAAAGGAGTGCATAAAGGAATGCAGATAACCAAAGAACAGGCTTTGGCTTTCCTGTCTTCGGATTTGGCAGACGTCGAAAGAAATCTAAATGCCCGTTTCCCTTCTATCAGTCAGAACAAATTTGATGCTTTGGCAAGTCTTTCATTTAACATCGGGATTCAGGCATTCAATACTTCCACCTTATACAGAAAGGCTAAGGCTAATATCAATGAGCCTTCCATACGTGCGGAGTTTATGAAATGGGTACACAGTAAAGGTCGGGTATTGCCGGGACTGGTCAGTCGTCGAACATGGGAATCAAACCTTTATTTCTCTTAAGTCATGGTAGATTTGCAAGAATATGAGGACTACTGGAACGGTATTCGTGAGCGGATTCCAGAAATAAAGAAAGTTATTCCGGCCACGTTTGAGCCGGACATGGGGAATCTTGTACAGGGGCTTAAGCCGGATGAACTTCCAGCCTTGTTTTTTATCATTCCCAACGCACAAGGGAAAAGTAGAGATGTGGACAACTCTTCGGAGTCTAATCTTTGCGTTATTCTGATAATGGATAAGACAGATCCCCAACGGAAAAAGGCTTATCAAGTGCAGAAGGAAACGCAGCTTGTAGTGGAGAAGATAAAAAAACAGATTCAAAAGGATAAGGCGACCGGATGCCATTTATTTAGGGATTTGGATTTATCCAGTCTGTCAACAATCCCGGAAGCCGGTTTCTATGCAGTCTTTGCCGGTTGGAGTGTAGGTTTCCAATTTGATACGGAATGAATGAGGACTTAATAAAGCAGGAGTTTATACGAGAGAAGGTAGAGAAGGATGTACGGGCAATATTTGAAGCACAGCTCCTGATTGCCCGTGAACGTGTCTATACTCGTACTAGATATTCCAAAGAAGGAAGAAGTTTCTATCAGGAAAAAGGCTTTGGCGAAACGCTTGATCGTGATAGTCTTCTTCTGAAAGCACTGGAATCCCCACAATATAAAATAGAAGCATCCGGCAATGGAATAATCTCTACCTCTAATATTCCTTTGTATATGCGCTTCATGGATATGAAGCGAGTAGGGAACTGGCAGATTTATAACAGGCAGGTTTGGGGAATACTTTATAATAATACGATAAATGCTATTCGTTATGAATACGGGAAGCAAGTACGGGATCAGATTTACGCTAGATTGACGAATGCTTTTTCCGGTACAATATCAGAAATCTAAAGATTATGAAGAGTTGTAGTTAGGGCTGACTAAAAAGTCTTATTCTTTATTGAGTAAGACTTTTTTTATTTCGACTTTTTCTTTACTTTTGTTGAAACTTTAAAATAAAAGCGACATGAAAAAAATCTTATTTGCGCTAGTGGTAATTGTTC
>DXOJ01000063.1 GCA_019412865.1 Bacteroides sp.
ATTGTATTATGATGTTGAAACATTTTATTATTAGTTTTTGTAATATAATTCTTTGATAATTAGATGTTTACTGTTTATGTGTAATTATGCATCTCTATTACGGAATAGAGATGCATAAGAAATAGTTTGAAAAAACTGTATATAATGAATGATTGTATAAGAAATAAAGCCGGCATACTTATTGGTCTATTTACTTTGCTAGGATGTTTTGCGGTTAGAGCACAAGATATAGCAGTAAAAACGAATTTACTTTATGGCGGGTTGTTACAAACACCAAACATAGGGGTGGAATGGGGAATATCTCCCAAACTGACTGTTGATTTGTGGGGAGCCTACAATCCTTTTCCTTTGGGTAAGAATGGTTATGGTTCCAACAATAGAAAAATGAAGCATTGGTTGATACAATCAGAGCTTCGCTATTGGCTTTGTGAACGGTTCAATGGACATTTCTTTGGCGGACATTTGTTTTATGGACAATATAATGTCAGTAATATTCGATATTGGGGACTAGGTGACTTTAGAAGACAGGGAAATCTTGCCGGATTCGGATTCAGTTATGGGTATCAGTGGATTCTTTCACCACATTGGAGTATAGAAGGGACATTAGGGGTCGGCTATGCACACCTGCATTATAGTAAATACCCGTGTAAGGAATGCGGTGAGCGTTTAAGTGTAAACAACCGTAATTATTTAGGGCCTACACGTGCCGCTGTATCTATCATATACTTACTTAAATAATGTGCCAAATGAATAGTTTTCAGATTATAATACTTTCCTTTTTTATGAGTATAACGTTCATGTCAGTTTCCGCTCAAAATAATGATTCGATCAAGATCAATAATTTTTCTATAGAGAAGAATGCTCAAGGTGATTCTGTGAGTTTGAGATTTCATTTGATGATTGCTCCCGGCATTACAAAAGCAAATGATGAGTTGTTGCTTACACCTATATTGATAGATATAAAGGGAAATCACTCTTTTGCTTTCCCTGTCATACGCGTAAATGGCAAAATACGGGAGAAAATAGTTCGAAGACAAAAAGTGCTTCACTCATCAAAAGCAGAGAAAGACTTAATATATACAGTATCCAATCGGCAATGGAATACAATAACATGTTCAACTCCGATGTTAGCCAATCAACTTTGGATATGGCAGGCAAAGTTAGTGTTACAGCGGCAACTTAGAAATTGCTGTATGAAAAAGGAGTTGGATATGGTGGAATTGTTTACGTGGAACCGGACGGATGAATATTCTATTGTTAAGCCGGAAATAAAGAATAAGGTGGAAATACCGGAAATGTTACCGCATAAATGTGTTACGGAAGTACTGGCTGAAACAGAGAAATTTGTAGAACCCATAGATAACTATTCAGCGGGCAAAAGGATTCTGGCAGGCGAGCAGGAAGGAGCACAGATTGTTTATTTCAAGCTTGCAAAGGCAGAGATAGATAGCAATTATCTGGATAATGAGAGAGTGTTGGAACATATTATTGATGTAATTCGCCGTATTAGTGAAGATTCCGAAGTAGAGATAGCTCGCGTAGTGCTATTGGGGCTTTCCTCACCCGAGGGGGCTTTTGAATTCAACAAACGATTGTCTGGAAAACGAGCTGAAGCGCTGAAGCAATATATAGCCGACCGGATTGCTTTGGCGGATAGTTGCTTTGCGCTTGTGAATGGTGATGAGGGCTGGGAAGAACTACGTTATAAAGTGGAACATTCTGGTATGGAATACCGTAAGGAAGTATTGAATATTATTGATTCTGTTCCGATAATGAAAGGGCGTGAGGGACAGTTGCAACGTTTGAAAAGAGGAGTGCCCTATCGTTATTTGGAAGAACACTTCTTTCCGCAACTGCGTCGAGCAGGATACATCAAGGTGTATTACCGGATGAAGAATGGAACCGTATAAATCTCAATATATAATAATTTATTTTTTAATCATAAAACGAAAAATGAGAAAGAATTATTTTCTAATCGGAGTATTTGCGCTGGCAACAATAACGTTTGCTGCTTGTAGCAGTGAGGGCAAGCTAGGCGAAGAAAGAAGCGATGACAATGGTAATACCGAAGTCATAGAGGGAGAACCTACTTGGGCGAAGTTTACATTTAAACTGGGCAAAGATGGTGTTGTAGCACGTGCAACGGGTGACACACATGAAGGTACTACTACAGAAAAAAACATCAAAAATCTGCGGGCTTATATCTTCAATGAATCCGGTAGCTTTGAAGCAAAGACAGATAATGCTACTGTAGATGAACATGGCACGGAGCACACTGCTGTATTGAAACTAACTTCCGGTAAAAAGAAAGTGTATGTAGTAGCTAATATGCAGGACGACTGGATTACGTCTACCACTACAACTACTCAATTTGAAGCTGTTACTTTGACACATTGTACGAAAGCAGGGCGTATTGCCCATACCAAAGGTGTAGAAACGGCAGTTGCTGTATCGCGTGTCGGTAATTTTGATAAAATATCCGGTAATGGGAATGCGGCGACCAATGGTTTCCTGATGGCAAACGTATTGAAGGCAACCGAATACACATTATATCCCGGGATTTCTGCTGAGGATTGCTCGAAACCGGCGTATGATAGTTCGGCGGAAATGAAGAAAAACAATCATTTGGAGGTGTTCATATCCCGTGCTGCTGCTAAGTTGCAGGCTACTTATGCAAATGCGGATGCTTTGATATTGAAAGATAGTGAAAGTAATACATTAGGCAAATTACTTACTCCGACTTTTACGGTTCGTAATCTTCCGGTTCAGAGCTATATATTTCTGCATAATCATGTTGATGGTTTCCTTACGCCGTTTTATACAATGACTAATACTAGCTCTACATTTGCAGATTTCGCTAAATATTATGACGAGGTGAATGAGCCTAATTTGGATTTGAAAGCAAGTGCTGACGGGGAAGCTATAGAGTCTATATATTTGCCGGAGAACTCCAATCAGACACCGGTAAGGGGAAATACTACTTATGTGTTGGTGAAAGGTGTATTTGCTCCGGCGGCTAATGTGATGATTAATGCTGTTGAAGTGAAAAATGATGGTAGCAATCTTAGTATCGAAAATAAATTAGACGGAACTGATTATACTACAGGAGGAAAAGATGTACCGCCATATTTTATTGTCCCGGAATGGGAAAATCAGATTTATACGGCTCCTGCAGACTTTAGTGGAAACTTGGCAAACTATGGCTTGGGCATGATTTTAAAGACTTATTTGAATAAAGCCGGAAAACAGAAATGGTTAAATGCAGTAGACGAGGGAAGTGCTGTAGACGAAGGTGATATAGAAAATTCTGTAAGTGTATATTATGGAAGCTCATTCTCTACTTCTGAAGGTATTTATTCAGTTGTTACCATCAAGAAATATTCGCATCCCAAGAATGCACTACCGGGCTATAAGGAAAGTATTGAAGGAACAATACGTATTTTCCAGTACACCGGAGGTACCTGTTACTATCGTGTGAATGTTGAAGATAATATGGATGGAAAGACGGAAGCCAACAACCTGTTCTATTCGGTAATGCGCAACCGTTTTTACAATGTAAATATCTCAAAAATTACTTCAATCGGTTATCCTGATGATGAAGATGTTACCGTGGACCCGACAGATCCCATCAACCAGAAAACGTACATGCAGGCACATATCACAGTGGAACCATGGACGAAAGTTGAACAGGATGCAGAACTGGGAATGTAATTGCTATTAGTTTGCCGGTTCATTAAAAATAGATTTTAACGGATTCTTTTGCCGGGGCATTGTCCCCGGCAAAAGAATCTAAAATCCCTCTCAATAACAATTTAACATGCATAGTACATTTTACCGGAAAAGAAGGATGGTGGCATATATATCAATGCTATTATGGCTTATTACAGGATGCGTTAATGAAGATTTTTCCGATTGTCCGCAAGGAAGTTTCCAGGTGGCTTTCGAATATGTTCATCACACGGACAATACTTGTCCCGATCGCTTCAACATTGACGTACAGCAAATAGACTTGTATGTATTTGATGCAGCCGGATGTTTTCTGAAATGTATAACTCGTAAAGGAACGCCTTTCCCGAAAGATTTTCGGGTTGACCCGGAACTTTCTGCCGGTAGCTATACGTTGGTGGCATGGGGAAACTTGACTGATGAAGTGACTTTACAACCGGTCTTTATTGCCGGACAAACTACGCTTGAGCAAGCGTTATTATCACTCAACGCAACAGAAGAACGTAGCGTGAACTATAGACTGACTCCTGTTTTTCATGCTATGAAACAAGTAGAAGTAAACGATGTGAAGGAACACACTGAAGTTCTTTCACTTATAAAGAATGAGAATCATTTGCATCTGAATGTGAAGTGGTTTGAAAAAAGCGGAATACCATGTATTCACCGCTGTGCGGATGGTGTGCGTGTCCGTGTGGTTGACCCTAAAGGGGCGACTTATAAATTTGATAATTCTGTAGTTGCTTCGGGCAATGAATTGACATATTATCCATATCAGGGCACAAATAATGATGCATGGAATCAATTTGCAGGTGTTTTTTCTTTGATGCGTTTGGTGGAAGGGGAAAAATTGACGCTACTGATAGAACGTTTAATGCAGGACGGCACAGCCAAAGAACTCTACCGTTCTGACTTAGTCGAACTTATCCGGATGCATCCATATACCCGCATCCAGTCGGAACTTGACCGGCAAGATGTGTATGAAGTAGAAATATCGCTTATAGATGATCTGGACGGTGACACGGATACTTATATGCAAACGGCTGTTACCGTATCAGGGTGGACAATCATATTGCAGGATACGGAAATGTGATACTTTATAATTAAACGAGAGAATGAGACTGAAATTAGTTTATATATATAGCTTCGTTGTGACATTATTATATCTGCTTACTGCTTGTACTGACGGAATAGAAGCATCTTCCGATAGTAATGGCCAGGGGGAAGGCAAGGAAATTCCTGTCAGTATCATGCCGAAACTTGTTGCAGGGGATGAAAATGAGGTATCACAATTGCGTGTTATCATTTTCTCGACACGTACTTCCAATCCTTACGGCCCTAAAGTTTTAGTCAGCAATCAATTGATAGATGTAAATGAAGATTATGTTGCCATTACCTATATAGGATACAATGATATTTATGTGATAGGAAATGAACCGGTAGATCTTTCGGGAATCAATAGCCCTGAAGAATTGAAAAATATTCAGATGAATACGGAAAGCAGCCTGAGTGCTTCAAAATTTGTATTTTTCCGGCAGTTGCTCAATGTGAATGTACGGAGTAAAAATGAGATATATCCGGAAGGGGCATCCGCTTCTGTTTCAAAACTGGAGATAAAGTTGCAACGAGTGATTGCCAAGTTAAGTGTGAAGTTTGACCTTAGTACGGAGATTTGTGAAAATGGAAACCCTACAGGTGAATTCGTTAATCTTGAGTCTATGGAGTTACTTCGTATTCCAAAGTATAGTTATCTGGCTTCCTGTAAATACAGGATAGAAGAGGGGTTTCTAGATAACCGCGTTTTTTCACTAGAAAATAGCAGTGCAGAACAGAATCATTTCACATGGTCATCCGGTGATATATATTTGCCGGAATATCTGCCGATGGATGAGATTTACAGAATGGTATTGCGCATTAAAGGGACATCAAGAGGAATCACCCGTATATATACTTTGCCGATTGGTGATGCGATGAATTCAATTGATTCACATTCTACAGAATGGAATATAACCCGCAACAGGCATTATAGTTTGAATATTAAAGCGATTACCGGTTATGGGGAGGAGTCCCTTGAAGTGAAATCCAACGTTTCCGGATGGTCGGAAGTCAATGTTCCGATTGAAATAACGGGAGCTAGTTTTCTTGCAGTCAACAAAAAGACGGTCGAAGTAAAGTCTTTACGCTTTTACTCGTATGTGCGTTTTGCTTGTAACGCTCCGGTTGAAGTGAAACTTCCCGATGAGGTGACAATCGGTAATCAACTGCAGATGACAGTAGAATATGATGACGCGACAAAGAAAAGCGGTCGCGTCGGGTTCAGACGTGGAAATTGGAATACTGGTAATGATATTATATATGTAACTACATTAAAATCGGGTACCGCATCTGTTGAACTTAATCTGCAACTTTATAGATCTGAAACAATTCGTGTCGGAAATAACCTTGTTACTTGGGCTGAAGCCATGGGATATTGGGAAGAGGCTAACTGGATACGTACGGGTATTTATAATGATGAGTTTTATAAAAGAGCCACCCGGGAAACTGGATGTAGAGCATATTATCCTGAAGGAGTAAATGAGGATGATGCAACAAGAGGGAAAGGATGCTGGAGATTAGCTACCATACGTGAAAATTGGGCGATTAATTCTGCTGAAGCATGGTGCATAGAGGAACATGATACAAATGGCAGAAAGGCATATGTAAGTTACGGATCGGGAAATCTCATAGACGATTATAAAGAGAATAAAAAATATCGCTATAACTGTACACTTGATGTTCGTCCTCCTGAACTTTCAGATTTTATAGTCTCAAGTTCAGATGTAACGAATGTCACGAAGGAAAATGCGTCCTCTATATGTGCAAATTTAGGCAGTGGATGGAGATTGCCTACAGGAAAAGAAATGAATTATGTTTTCCTGAATGCCGGAACCAACGGGCTTCCCAATAATTTCTTTTCGGACAGTTATTGGGGAAAGAATGAGGATGGTACTTTCATTGTAGCAACAATGAGCGATCCGGACGGAAGTGCCACGACGGATGAATTGCGAAATGGGAGACATACGGTGCGTTGTGTGAAATTACGTTATCCCCCTGTTGGATAAGAAAAATGATAGATATGATAGTAAAAAAGAAATATATTCAATTAGTCCTGTTTGTATTGCTTTTCTCTTTGGGGGCTTGCAATAGTGATGAAATGTCGGATATTAACGATACAACAGAAGTACAGGAGCAAATGGTTTTGAAACTAAGTGTGCAACAAGAGTCTGTTGTGTATACGCGGGGAACAGGTACCCCTGCCGATGAAGCAAAGGTTGAAAGTATGGATTTTCTGATATTCAATCATGACGGAAAAATTGTTTATCATCAGCATCCTGTATTGGAATGGACTGGAAATGAATATAAGACGACAGTAAACATTCCTTCGGCGACAGGAGAGCATACATTGTATCTGATAGCTAATTATCCGATGGAAGCAGGGACAATACATACTTTACAGGACTTGGAAAGCAGGATATGCACAAGTACGAAAGCACTTGTAAAACCACCCTTTGTAATGGCTACCAGGCGCATAACTCTTTCATCACTCAACATGATAGCTATTCGTAATGCGATGGAAAGTGACGGTAGCAATGGTTTCAGTTTAAAACGGAATGTTGCGAAATTCAGTGTGGGAGTGGCAGACAACAATTTTGAATTGATTTCAATAAATTGGTTGGGTTGTCCTGTGTCAGCCTCTGTATTGGCAGACGTGGATTATACCAGTCCGTCCACTTTGTCCGTCAGTAGCCTTGCTCCTTCGTCAAATCCTATTTATCTGTATCAGATTCGGAAAATGGGTTTGGATGCGCATAAAGGATTTCACATCGTTGTACATGGAAAATATACGGCAGCGGATGGGACAGAAAAGGAAGGATACTATAAACTCCGTCTATGTATAATAGATGATGCTACAGGAGAAAAAGTTCCGTTGACTTCAATTGTAGGCAATGATTACTATAAACTGAATATCCGGAGTGTTACGGGATTTGGCGCTAATTCATTCGAGAATGCAGAAAAGAATGGATTTACTAATGATATGGAAGCATTCATGTTATTAGAGTATAATGGTACACATGATTATCAAGAGAATTATTTGCAGAATGGTTATCAGATGGGATTTGAAAATTCCCGTTGGATTATATACAGTAATGAAACCTTGAATTCTTTTGTGTTAGGTCATTTCTACCGGTGCATCCGGGATGAATCATTGGAAGGTTACACCATGTTTGATCCGGATTATCCTAATCTTCAGCGTGGATTGATAACGGTGAAAGCAAATGGGACAGAAATAACGGGGGAAACAGTTTGTAATGATACTCCTGATAATCCCGTCGAGATGGACTTGTGTTTCACGGAATCGAGTGAAGTTGCAGGTACGGAATACTCTTTTACGAGTATTATCCAATATGGTGTTCTACAAAAAACGGTAACTGTTGAACGTCATTCCTCTATCGGTCGGTCATATACAGTGCTTCCTATGTTATATACGAATTACGGGGAAGTGTTCGATTCATGTGATTGGATCGGGATAGCTGAACAACGGCACGAAGGTGCTATTACTTATCCGCAGTTAGACTCTGCTAATGATTACATTTTTGTCCATGTAAAGGAAAATGGCACAGGCAATGCACGTGAAGGAAAGGTGCGTCTGTTTGGTAGGAATGGATATTTTGAACTTCGGATACGTCAGGAAGGATAATTCAAATAGTGTTAAGAGTGAAAGGAGATATGAGGATGAATATATTAAACGATATTTTGGAAAAAGAAGGTGATAATCGAGGCTCTGTTTATTTGTATTGTCTAGAGGATTCATGGAAAGCATTCGGATATTCTGCTTTTTATCTGTCTTTACTTTATCCGGGGATGAAAATCGTGAAATATGATAATCCGGATATTATATGCTTTTTTGTGTGTATATCGGATGACTGTCTGATGGAAATATTCGAGATGAGCCGGATATATGTCGGGAATGAATGTATAGAGATGAAAGTGCCGGAAAGGATTTGCGGTGGAGAAAACGAGTATGTCAAATGGTGTAATGAATTGTGCTTGAACTTGTAGAATTATGAATAAACGAAGATTAAGATTATTACACCTTTTAAGATTGGTAATCCATCAGAAATATATAAGACTTCTTTATATTACTTTAGGCGTGTTTTTACTTTTATGTACTTGTTCTGCCAATTCTGGTGAATCAAATGCTATGGCAAAGCAACAAAAAGACAGCATACTGATAGAGCGCTTTTGGGATACGTATGATTTTACAGATACTATCCGGTTAAGCAGCTCTGCCACTACAGAAAGGATGTTGGTGGATTATCTTTCTCAATTGTCGGAACTGACAGAGGAAAGGGCTTGTGAAAATATCAGGAGATTGGTGTTGAAGACTAAAGTTAATAAGGTGGTAAACCGTTGGTTTCTACAACGGTTGGAGCATCATCTATATGAACCTGATTCGTCACTACGGAATGATAGTTATTATATTTCAGTATTGGAGGAAGCATTAACATCCGGACATTTAGATGGAATGATGCGTATACGTCCTTTGTATCAATTGAAAATGCTTAAAAAGAACCGGATAGGGATAAAAGCTGCTGATTTTACTTTCATTCTTTCTACGGGAGAACTTCAGAATTTATGGGATATTTCCGCTAAATATACATTATTACTGTTTTATGATCCGGACTGTATTTATTGTCGGCAATCAATGATGGAACTGTCTGAATCATCGATAATAAATTCCTTCTTGCAACATAGTGGATTATCCCTATCGCAACTTGCTCTTGTTACGATTTGTATGGAAGGTGAAATAGATATGTGGAAAGAATATCAGCAGTCTCTTCCTTCTGTGTGGATAAACGGTTATGATGTCAGGAAGGTGTTGACTGAAAAAGAACTATATTTCTTACGTTCTCTTCCCTCGATATATTTGTTGGGAGAGGACAAGCAAGTATTATTGAAAGAACCCTCTTCTATAAGTGAAGTTACCAGTTATTTATTAAATAAGTATGATGATATATAAT
>DXOJ01000630.1 GCA_019412865.1 Bacteroides sp.
GTCCAACTTTATTAAAGCATTTATTAATGTAGATTTAAATCCGGAGGGATGCGTACCTGTTACCGGCTCTATGCAAGGCACATTCGCTTCATTCCTTACTTGCAGTCAATGCGACGAAAAGAAAGATACGATTTTATTCATCGATCCCGGATTTCCGGTACAGAAACAGCAGTTGGTAGTGATGGGACAAAAGTTCGAAACGTTTGATGTATATGACTACCGCGGAGACAAGCTGAAAGAGAAACTGGAAAGCTATCTGAAAAAAGGAAATATATCAGCTATCATTTATTCGAATCCCAATAACCCCAGCTGGATTTGCCTGAAAGAGGAAGAATTGCGGATTATCGGTGAATTGGCTACACAGTATGATGTGATCGTTTTGGAAGACTTGGCTTATTTCGCGATGGATTTCCGGCAGGATTTAAGCAAACCATACCAACCTCCTTTCCAGCCATCAGTTGCCCATTATACAGATAATTACGTATTGCTGATTTCCGGTTCGAAAGCATTCAGCTACGCCGGACAGCGCATTGGAGTGAGCTGTATCTCTGATAAATTATACCACCGAAGCTATCCGGGACTGACCAAACGATATGGCGGCGGTACTTTTGGAACTGTTTTCATTCATCGCGTACTTTATGCACTTTCATCAGGAACGAGTCATTCCGCACAATTCGCCATGGCTGCCATGCTGAAAGCTGCCAACGAAGGACAATATAACTTCCTCAACGAAGTGAAGATCTATGGTGAAAGAGCACAAAAATTAAAAGAAATCTTCCTCCGCCACGGTTTCCACCTGGTATATGACAACGACTTGGGCGACCCGATTGCGGACGGATTCTATTTTACCATCGGATATCCGGGAATGACCAGCGGCGAACTGGCCAAAGAACTGATGTACTACGGAGTGAGCGCTATCTCTTTGGTTACAACAGGAAGCCATCAGGAAGGATTGCGCGCGTGTACCTCCTTTATTAAAGATCATCAGTATGCGCAACTGGATGAAAGAATGAAACTATTTGCTGAAAATCATCCGATAGCCTGATTATTTGACATGAGATATTCATAAAAGCCATTCTTAAAATGAAAAAAAACGGAAAGAACGATTGTTATTCCGTTTTTTTTCTTACTTTAGTGGCATGAATATCGACTCTGACATATTTAAGATTCAATCGAATAATGTGTTACCATCAAGAGGAAAGATTTTAATATCTGAACCTTTTCTGCGTGACGCGACGTTTGGCAGATCCGTAATTTTACTGGTCGATCATACGGACGAAGGAAGTATGGGATTGGTTATCAACAAACAACTGCCATTATTTCTGAATGATATCATCATGGAATTCAAATATCTGGACGAGATTCCTCTATACAAGGGTGGACCTATTTCCACTGATACTTTATTTTACCTTCATACACTATCAGACATCCCCGGATCTATCTCTATCAGCAAAGGACTTTATCTGAATGGAGATTTTGATGAAATAAAGAAATATATATTACAAGGGAATAAAATCAGTGAATGTATCCGTTTCTTTCTGGGGTATTCCGGATGGGACAGCGAACAGTTGAGCAATGAAATCAGAGAAAACACATGGTTGGTGTCTGAAGAAGAGAAATCATATCTGATGAAAAACAATATCAAGGATATGTGGCGGACTGCTTTAGAGAAGCTAGGCAGCAAGTACGAAACGTGGTCACGCTTCCCACAAGTGCCTACTCTCAATTAGTGTTTTATTTCTTAGGATTCAAACATTGGAGGAGCAACGCATCTTTGTAGCAGCCCTCCACTTGCAGCCATTTTTTTAATAATCCGCATTGAACGAAGCCACAAGACGTAAACAGCTTTACACAAACGTCATTATCTGTCGTGACATGGGCATAAAGCTGACTTAAAGACAGAAAATCAAAAGCATATTCACAAAGCAGCTTCAATGCGTCGGTGGCATAACCTTGCTGACGATAATCCTTATGCACGGCAATTCCGACTTCTCCCCGTGAATGAAGGGGAACGAAATCCGTAATATCAATCGTACCAAGTATACACTGGTCGGATTTGCGTACAATCATCAGACGTAATTGCTTATCTGCAAACACATCACACTGTGAACCTTCAATATATTGGCGCAACACGTAACGGGAGTATGGAACCGTAAAGTTACCGATGTCCCACATGGAAGGGTCATTTTCCATCTCGTACATAATATCCATATCTTCCGGTTCTACTGCACGAAGATAAATACGTTCGTTCATTAAGAAAGACTGTCTCATAACTTTTCTTCTTTTGCAATGTGAAGTTCGTTACGCAATCTCTTCTCGCTGGGCAGGCAGAAAAGTGACGCCGTGAGGCCAATCAGCATACAGAGGTTACCCGTACTGCTCAACGTCAGGTAGTAACACAAAAGGTTCACTACAATAGCTACTTCAAGCACTCCCAAGCGAACAATGTTCCATTGCACATATCGCTTCAAGGCAAGCGTGATAGTCATGTGATCTATCTTTTTCTTAAGCACCAAGCTAAATAATTTGAGAGAAAGAGGCACACATAAAGCAGTGAGCAAAATGCCGACCGTCTCAAAATAGTAGATAGCCGGTGCGTTATCTACCAAACCTCCTACGGGAAAGAGTTCAAACTCTCCTGCCCCAAGCAAAAATGCCGGGAGTACCCAAAAGAAAACATAACTGATATTCAAATTTCTGACAGCTCGTTTTATCTGTTCTTCCATGTTCGTTCTTAAATGATTAATAATGATTATACAGTTCCGGTAAAAAGCGTCCGGTTCACAATACTGCGTCCTAAAGTTACTTCATCGGCATATTCAAGTTCATCACCAACCGATATGCCACGGGCTATCACACTTAGTTTAACCCCTAGTTTATCCAGCTTGCGATAGATATAGAAGTTGGTAGTATCCCCCTCCATCGTAGTGCTCAATGCCAGAATAACTTCTTTGATTCCACCTTCAGCCACCCGCTGCACCAGGCTTTCAATTTGAAGGTCACTCGGTCCGACTCCGTCCATTGGAGAAATAACCCCACCCAAAACATGATAAAGCCCGCGATACTGCTGGGTTGCCTCCACCGCCATTACATCACGGATATTTTCCACCACACAGACAGTGGAAGCATCCCGTTGCGGATTAGCACAAATCTGGCAAGTTTCAGTATCGGATATATTATGACACACTTTGCAGTATTTCACCTCACGTTTCAACGTTATGATAGAATTTCCGAAAGCTTCCACCGTAGCCGTATCCTGACGGAGCAGATGTAGAACAAGCCTCATAGCCGTCTTACGCCCGATACCCGGAAGTTTGGAAAATTCGCCGACTGCCTTTTCAAGCAGTATAGAAGGATATTGTTGGTTCATAGATAATATTTGCTGTTCTATCGATAAAACCTTGCAAAGATACAGATTATTGTTTTTAATACCTACAAAAATTGCTACCTTTGCATCTGTTATGATGATACTAGTCACTATTCTTTGCTACTTCGCGGTATTATTACTAATAGCCCGTATCACCGGACGTAAGGGAGGATCGAATGCAGCGTTCTTCAAGGGAGAGAACCAATCACCTTGGTATATAGTCTCTTTTGGAATGATTGGCGCCTCTATCTCCGGAGTCACTTTCGTCTCTGTACCGGGAATGGTGCGCGGAATGGATATGACGTATATGCAAACGGTACTCGGATTTTTCTTCGGATACATGGTCGTAGCCCATATCTTACTTCCTTTATATTATAAGTTGAATCTGACAAGCATCTACGGATATCTCGGCACCCGCATCGGAGTGCGCGCCTATCGCACCGGTTCCTTTTTCTTTCTGCTGTCACGCATGTTGGGAACCGCAGCCAAACTTTATCTGGTATGCCTTATTCTCCATACGTATGTATTCCAAGAAATGCACGTTCCCTTTTGGCTGATTGCTGTCGGTTCGGTTGCATTGGTATGGATATATACTCATAAAAGCGGAATAAAGACCATTGTGTGGACAGATACCTTACAAACATTTTGCCTGATTGCCGCTCTGATTTTTATCATCTATTTTACGATCCAAAGATTAGACCTTAACTTCAGCGGCATTGTGCAAACAATCCAAAACAGCGAACACAGCCGTATTTTTGTATTTGACGACTGGGTATCCCGACAGAACTTCTTCAAACAGTTCTTCAGTGGTATCTTCATCGTCATCGTAATGACCGGACTGGATCAGGATATGATGCAAAAGAATCTTTCTTGCCGGAACCTCCAGGAAGCACAAAAAAACATGTACTGCTACGGTTTCTCATTCATTCCGCTAAATTTCCTTTTTCTATGCTTGGGAATTCTATTAATAGCGCTAGCGGGACAGATGCACCTCGAACTGCCAGTCATGAATGATGATATACTACCCATGTTTGCAGCCCAAGGTTATCTGGGACAATCCGTATTGGTACTTTTTACAATCGGTATTATCGCAGCAGCTTTCAGCAACTCGGATTCCGCCCTGACAGCCATGACAACCAGTGTATGCGTAGACCTGCTGAATACGGAAAAAGACACAGAAGAAACGGCACGTCGCAAAAGAAGCAAAGTGCATTTATCGTTATCAGTCTTATTGGCATTCTTCATCTGCCTGGTAGAAATACTTAATAATAAGAGCGTTATTGACGCCATATATATCATCGCCTCCTACACATACGGCCCCCTGCTTGGAATGTTTGCTTTCGGACTTTTTACACGCAGGCAAACGAACGACCGGTGGGTTCCTCTCATAGCCATCCTTTCACCACTGATCTGCTATCTTGCCGACTGGTGGATTGGAAAAGAAACCGGATATAAATTCGGTTATGAATTGCTAATGTTAAATGGAACGCTTACCTTTGCGGGGTTAATTTGTATGTCTAAAAAAGGGAAAAACGATTTTACAAAGAAATAAATGACAAGAAAATGGAAATAACAAGTGCTGAATTTGTGATTAGCAATACGGACGTGAAGAAATGCCCAGCCGGTATTTTCCCGGAATATGCCTTTATAGGCCGTTCGAATGTGGGTAAATCAAGTCTTATCAATATGTTGACCAGTCGTAAAGGTCTGGCCATGACCTCCTCTACTCCGGGAAAAACGATGTTAATCAACCACTTCCTTATCAATAAGAATTGGTATCTCGTCGACCTTCCGGGATATGGCTATGCCCGACGCGGACAAAAAGGGAAAGACCAGATACGCACCATAATCGAAGATTATATTTTGGAACGGGAGCAAATGACCAACCTCTTTGTCCTGATAGACAGCCGGCTGGAACCTCAAAAAATAGACCTTGAGTTTATGGAATGGCTGGGCGAGAACGGTATCCCCTTCTCTATCATCTTTACCAAAGCCGATAAACTCAAAGGTGGACGTTTAAAAATGAATATCAATGCCTATTTACGTGAGTTGAGTAAACAATGGGAAGAGCTCCCTCCTCACTTCGTATCTTCCTCGGAAGACCGCACAGGACGTATTGATATACTCAACTACATAGAAAACATAAACAAGGATCTCAATGTTAAATGAAAGAAGAATGAAAATGAAAAAGAGTTTTTTATCTATTGCCTTTATGGCAGTATTTATGCTGATGGCGACTAACAGCCAGGCGCAATCATGGTCCGACTTATTAAATAAGGACAACATTTCAAAAGTAGTGAATGCCATCACCGGAACCACCGAATCTATCGACATGACCGGAACATGGAACTACAAAGGTTCGGCCGTAGAGTTCGAATCGGATAACTTACTAATGAAAGCAGGCGGAGCTGCCGCAGCCACTATGGCTGAAAATAAGCTGAACGAACAATTAAGCAAAATAGGTATTAAAGACGGCCAAATGAGTTTCACTTTCAATGCCGACAGTACTTTCACCAGCACGGTGGGCAAGAAAACATTGAAAGGCACTTACTCCTACAATGCTTCAACCAAACAAGTTGATTTGAAGTATTTGAAACTTCTGAATCTGCACGCTAAAGTAAATTGCAGTTCCAGTTCACTGGAGTTACTGTTCAACTCGGACAAACTGTTGAAATTAATGGCTTTCATCGGCAGCAAAAGCAGCAGTACCGCACTGAAAACAGTTAGTTCACTGGCCGAAAATTACGATGGAATGATGCTCGGATTCCAACTCTCAAAATAGCAAAAGAGGATCGTTTAATACTATTTCGCACTCCATAAAGTATATTTTAGGGGAAAAGCATTATCTTTGTCGTTTGTAATCAAAAAGAGAAGGAAAAATGAAAAAGATACTTTTTTTAATGACCCTGTTAGTAATGGGCGTAAGCTTTGCATTTGCGCAAACAAATGCAGATATCAAGTTTGACAAAACAACTCACGATTTCGGTAAGTTTTCTGAAAACAGCCCGGTTGTCAGTTGCACATTTACCTTTACTAATATCGGCGATGCCCCTCTGGTGATCCATCAGGCTGTAGCCTCTTGCGGATGTACAGTACCCGAATATACAAAGGAGCCCATCATGCCGGGCAAAAAGGGAACAATCAAGGTGACTTATAACGGAACAGGCAAATATCCGGGACATTTCAAAAAATCAATCACCTTGCGTACCAACGCCAAAACAGAGATGGTAAGATTG
>DXOJ01000631.1 GCA_019412865.1 Bacteroides sp.
TGTTGATCGAACGTCGCAATTACAGAGCGGACTTCATGCAAGTTTTAGGCTCTGTCCCTGCCGGAGCTTTAGCAGCAGATGGCATACGCAGAAATAAACTGATTAACAATGTCGGTTTCCGCGTAAATAATACAGAGGAATTCACTCCCAAAGCTATGACAGGACAAAATATCATAGTTCCCTGGGAGATTTACGACACAGAACCGACATCATGTACAGATGACGAAATCCGTTACCTTGCATTTGATAAACGGGCGTCTATTCGTGTGAAACATAACGAAGCCTTCCAAGTCGGTATCCGTAACCATGTCCTGTACAAGTTAGCTCCAAACGATAACGAAAAAAAAGAAATGCCAGTCATTAAAACAACAGGTGCTAATGACGGTACAGGACGACTCCGTTTGTGCTATAAAGATTTGGTTAACTTCGCAACGCAAGTTAAGACTTGGAATCTTCCAGTCAGTGACGCGCTTTATATGGTGCTTTGTCCTTTACACATGGGAGACTTGCTCTTGGATGAGAATGCATCCAAGTATTTCTATGACCGTACATTCTACGTTGATCCAATTACCGGAAAGCCGAAAGGATTCATGGGGCTAAAATTCTTTGAGAACAATGATACTCCATATTATAATGCGACTACATTGAAAAAGATTGATGAGGGAAAAGCTCCTGCCGACACGGATTTTCAGGCAAGTACCTTCTTTTATGCTCCTAATACGTATTATCACCTTGAAAGCGTAAAATCGCTGTATAAGCCGGAAACGACTGACACACGCAGTAAAAGTCCTACATCCGAATATCGTACTCAAACTTACGGCATTGTAGACCGTATCGAGGAATTCGGTGTTGGTGCAATTTTATCGGCTAAATCTGAATAACTACAATTATCATGGGAAATTTTACAGGAGTATCAATTAACAAAGTGAATGGCGGACTGGTACGGGATACCGATACCAGCGACCGCGTCATTTTGCTCGTGGTCGGTGGTTCGGAAATCGGAAAGCTTGAGTATTACAAGCCGGAAGTCCTGAACGATATCACCGATTTGGAAGCGTTGGGATGGGACGATACTATCGACCTTGAGAACAAGGAACTGGTGCATTATCATACCAGCGAAGTCTTCCGCCTGTCTCCGGAACGTTCACTGTATCTTATGCTAGTTCCGAAGTCTGAAAAGGTGTCAAGCCTGCTGACGAAAGAAGACTTTGTCAATGCGGTGCGTACCATCAACGGGGTAAATACCATTGGTATCTGCTCACTGACTGCGGACGAGACAATCACCGTAGCCGTACAAGAGACACAGAAGATGGTCAATAAATTCAGGGAAGACCATCTGTATATCGATGTGGTAGTATTGGAAGGGGGCGGTAAGTATATCAATGCCATTAATGATGCTGTCGATCTTCGGAAGCTGGACTCTGAAAATGTCGCTGTCGTGATAGGGCAAGATCCGGCACAGGCAGCAAAGGACGAAGCGTACAGGACACATGCTGCCGTCGGCAGCGCACTCGGAATGTTATCTGTCCGCTATGTACATGAAAACATGGGCAGCGTCGATATTGAAAACCACCCACGGACAGCAAAGGGAACAAAGGACTATCCATTGACTAACAAACTGAACGGGCTTTGGCTGGACGCGGCTTTGAGCAATGGCAAACCCTTCTCGCAGTTGAGCGTATCCGACCAGAAAAATCTGACAGGCAAAGGGTATAACTTTGTCGGTAGCTTTCAAGGGTATGCCGGGTTCTTCTTCAGCAATTCATGTACTTGTACGGAAGCCGACAGCGACTATGCTTACATAGAATATAACGCTGTTTGGAACAAGGCTGCACGCATCATCCGCACGACTCTTTTGCCTCGTGTAAGAAGCAAGGTGAAGGCTGATCCGTCAACCGGATATATCAGTAACACCACGATCAGCAGTTGGGACGCGCTTGTCAAATCCGCACTGGAAAGCATGGTCAATTCGGAGAATATTGCGGACTTCGATATTTACATCAACCCCAAACAGATGGCTGTCAGCGACAAGGCTTTTAACATCAAAGTAAGACTGGTTGCGGACGGTATTGTACATGAGTTTGAGATTGATTTGGGTTTCACAAATAAAATCTGAAAATATGGGATTGTTAGGAACATTAATCAACAAATTCGGGAAAATAGCCGGGTGGAACAGCGTCAAGGTTGTCATGCTCGGACGTCATGTAGAAGGCATTACAGCCCTTTCCTACAAGGACAGCAAAGAGAAAGAGAACATTTACGGTGCTGGTGAATTTCCCGTCGGTCGTGGTGAAGGAAATTACAAGGCTGAAGCATCGATCACCCTTCTGAAAGAAGAAGTGAACGCCTTGCAGTTGACACTCGGTCCGGGAAAGCGTCTCATGGATATTGAACCGTTCGATATTCCGGTCATGTATGAGTATAAAGGACTTATCATGAAAGACGTAATCCGGAACATCGAATTTGTAGACAATGGCGTAGACGTAAAGCAGGGTGATAAAAGCATTGCAACACAATTCACCCTTCTTCCCAGCCACATCGACTGGAACGTAGCAATGTAGTTTAATAACCGTTTAAAAGACTTTTAAAAATGGAAGATAAGAAAATCAAGGCTGGAAAGCCTTACGAGGAACTGACAGCGGAAGAAAAGGCTCTAATCGTTGACTTCAAGGAAGAAGAGCACGCAGAACTGAAAACGAAATACGGGAAACGACTGAAACATGTCACCATACAGGTGGATGAAGACGAGCGTTATGACTACCTGATTGTCCGTCCGGGCAAAAATGTCTTGTTGGCAATGGCGAAGAAAAAGGAAGACCTTGAAGAAGCGAATGATATCCTGATCCGAAATTGCGTGGCGGCTGGTAACATGGAAGCACTGGAAGATTCCGCTGTCTATACTTCTGTCCTCACCGCTATCGGGGAACTGATTGCTGGACAGGCGGCTTTTATCAGCAAAGCATAGAGGAATATTCAAAATCGTTCAGTCTTGTCGAGGGAATAGATGCCATCCTGAAAAAAGTATATGGCGTCGACGTCCCGGACAAACTGGACGAAGATGAATGGCTCAGGCTCTATGCCGAATACCGCATGTTGCGGAAAACTGAGTTGGAAGAATTTGAAATAGTGGTGCATAATGCAGTCGCTAAAGTAGTAAACCGATTATTCTCAAAAGACAATGCAAGTGACTCAATGGATATTGGAACTGGTTGACCGGATCACCTCTCCGTTACATGCCGCGACCGATGCTGCCGAGGAAGCTACACGGGTAATCGACGACACGGAAGAAGTGGTCGACCGTCTTGGAGAAACATCGGGGAAAGCAGCCGGAAAACTGGAAGGGCTGGGAAAGGGAATGTTCTTTCTCAACCAGCTGAAGGAAGGTGTTGACAATATCCGTGATTCCTTTAACGATGCTATCGAGCCGGGTATCCGGTTTGAAACTGCCGTTGCCGAAATGTCCGGTATCACCAATATGGAAGGAAAGGAACTGGACGTTCTCGCTGGCAAAGCCCGTAACACGGCAAAAGCCTTCGGTGTTGATGCAGCAAATGCTATGGGTGTTTACAAGGACTTGCTTTCAAAGATTACTCCGGAACTGAAAAAAGCACCGGACGCGCTCGAAATCATGTCGAATAATGTAATGACACTTAGTAA
>DXOJ01000632.1:0-8266 GCA_019412865.1 Bacteroides sp.
GGCAGCGTCAGATGTGTATAAGAGACAGCTCTCATCCGATTAATTCTTAACTAAGTGATTATTCATAAATAAATTCATGAAAAACATGAAACAACGATTTTCTCAGCACATGAGATACTATGAAAGAAGTCTCATTTTTATTTTAATGCTGTTCAGCGTTTCGGTCATGCAAGCACAGAACCGGACAGTCAAAGGAACAGTGACTGATGCACAAGGTGAGCCTATTATCGGTGCTAATGTAGTGATAGTGGGCGGAACAAAAGGTGTAATAACCGATCTTGATGGGAAGTACTCTATTCAGGCTCCTGAAAACGGTGCTGTGTTGAAGTTCTCTTATATTGGTTTTAAAACAAAATCATTCAATGTAGTAAAAGGAAAGAATGTATTAAACGTGACCTTGGAGGAAGATGCCGTGATGCTGGAACAGACAGTGGTAACAGCGATGGACTTGCGCCGCGATGAAAAATCTCTTTCTACTGCTTTCCAGAAAATGGACGTAACAAGTATGACCGAAAACCGGGATGCCGGATTCGTAAACATGCTGGCAGGTAAAGTGGCAGGATTACAGGTAATCTCCAATGGTGCCGCCGGTTCAGCCACCGTACGTATTCGTGGTGCCAACTCTATTTCCGGTAACAACCAGCCACTTTATGTAATCGACGGTGTACCTATTATTAATGATGTGACCGGTGGTGAAATCGACTATGGTAACCCGGCTAACAGTATCAACCCCGACGACATCGAAAACATCGTCGTTCTGAAAGGAGCCAACGCTTCCGCCCTCTATGGTTCGGACGCAGCCAATGGCGCTATATTGATTACAACCAAGAAAGCCGGTCAAAGAAGCGGTTTAGGTATTACGTACTCCACCAATGTGCAATTCACAGAATTCTCACAATATCCCATCTATCAGAACATATATGGTGGAGGACACATCAACCGTTTTGAAAATAACAAAGCCAACTCATTCAATGGCGATGTCAAGGTTCCTTATGATCCCAACATGCCTTATGGTATCCAACGAATGGGAGGTTATGATAATTCCCGCTCATGGGGTATGCCGATGTTAGGTTTTCAGGTAGTAGGACGCAACGGAGAACTCAAATCTTATGTGCCCACTCCGGAGAATACCACCTCTATGTACCAGACTGCTTACTCCTGGACAAACAGTATCTCCATTGAGCGTGCCACCGAACACGTCTCCACCCGTATCGGTTTTACTAACCTGCGAAGTGACGACGTATTGGAAGGACTGAATAATCTTACCCGTAACGCCTTCAACGTACGTTCTAACGTGAAGTTGACCAAAGCATTGGATGTCGATCTGAATGGTCGCTATACGCATGAGCACGTCAACAATCGTTCTTATCGTAACAATTCAGACCGTAACCCGATCTATACACTGATGGACATGCCCCGTGACCTTTCCATACAGGAAATGTATCCCTGGAAAGATGAAAATGGAAAACCGACCGCCCTTCAGTTTAAGAGTCCGGTGTGGATGCTGAACGAGCTTTCCAACCAAGACAAGAAAGAATGGTTGCTGGCCGATGTGACAGTAAACTACAAGATCACCAACGACCTGAAGTTGCGTTTGAAAGCTGTCCTAGACTTAAACATGAAAGAGGGTTATGAATTCCGCAATATGTATACTCCGGGGGATGCCGACGGATTTTACAAAGAATTCACTGAAAAAGCACGTAACTATACTTATGAAGCAATGCTTTCTTACAACAAGACCTGGAAAGACTTCAACATATCCGCCAGTGTGGGTGCCAATTCACAGGACTTCCTGTTCAAGAAGCAGAACTCGGAAATCGGAACTTTGGCTACCTCCGACTTTATCTCTCTTACAAACAACGGTGCCACCATCAAATCATGGCCGGAATATAACGCGAAGAAAAAGCAGGCAATCTATGGAACAGTCAGTGTAGGTTATAAAGATTTCATTTATGTCGATGTAACCGGACGTAACGACTGGTCGTCCGCCCTGCCTTCTGACAACCGCTCTTATTTCTATTCTTCTTATGGTGCCAGTTTCGTACTGACAGAATTGGTGAAGAGTATTCCGAAAGATTGGTTATCCTATGCCAAGATCCGTGGTTCCTATGCTAAAGTAGGTAATGATACCGGTTTCGACCAGTTACTGAACGGATTCAGTTATAATACTTCTTATCTGGGAGACATGGCTTGGTTTGAAAGTGAAAACAAACGGAAAACCAATACGCTGAAACCGGAAAGCACGACTTCTTTTGAGACAGGTTTAGACCTGCGCTTCCTGAAAGACCGAGCTTCCTTCAGTTTCACTTACTATAACAAGAATACCAAAAACCAAATTCTGACTTCCACCATCAACGGCGTAAGCGGCTATGGAGAAGCCTTGTTCAACGCCGGTGAAGTTAAGAACTGGGGATATGAAGTGACATTGGGAGTTATTCCTTTCAAGAACAAAGATTGGGAATGGAAAGTAGACATCAACTGGGCTAAAAATAACTCTGAAGTAGTTTCGCTGGCAAACGGTATGGACTACATGACACTGACTACCGTTCAAAACAGTGTAGAACTACGTATCGTGAAAGGTGAGCCACTGGTAAGTCTCTATTGCCGCGAGCCGTGGAAAACGAATGATGAAGGACAGGTATTGGTAGGAGCTAACGGCCGGCCGCTGTCAGGTGAAGCCAGATTCCTCGCCAGTGTAGAGCCGAAATGGACCGGTAGTATCCGTACTTCGCTCCGTTGGAAAGATTTGTCTTTCTCTGCCATGTTCGACATTCGTATGGGTGGACATGTATGGTCGGAGACTGCCTTCCAATCTTCCCGTAATGCGCAATCTATCATGTCAATGGGGGGACGTACCGAACATTTGTTTGCTGATATGATTCTCAACGAAGGCGACCAGACCGGTTACCTCGGCATCCTGGATTCAAAATACGTGCCCAACGGCAAGAGCAACATTTACATGGACGCTTCCCGCCCGAAAGGTATGAATATCCCCGGAGCCGTTTACGACAGTTCCGTACCGGGACTGGCAGGACAACCTTGTCAAGCCTGGATCAAACCGATTGACTATTGGACCAATGACAGCGGTAAGAATGGTGAGCTTTATTTGTACGACGCCTCTTACGTAAAACTGAAAGAAATCTCTTTAGGGTACAACATTCCTAAGAATTGGTTGAGAAAGATAGGTTTCATACAATCCATGAGAGTTTCGGCCGTAGGTAGAAACGTAGCTATCCTTCACCAGAAAACACCCAAAGGGATAGACCCGGAAGCTACTTCTTCCATGGGAATCCAACAGGGTCTGGAACGAGGCTTTAACTTACCTACTTCCAGTTACGGTTTCGATTTTAAAATAACCTTTTAACAGCGATGACGATGAAAAAGTACTTATACACACTATGTACCGCAGCCCTGTTGGGATTGGCAACTTCTTGCGTGGATGGTTTCGACGCAACCAACCAGAATCCCAACAAACTATATCTGGATGAAATTGATATCCAGAAGATATTCCCGGGTACTATCTACAAGTCTTTGGACGTATTATCCGAAATGAACTATAACTATTACGCCTATATGGCACGCTACGTAGTGTCCTGGACCAGCCCGCAGAGTTCGGACAATGTAGGTGACCGTTTTTATAACTTCTACAAAAAGGTGTTAGGTGACGTAGCTATTATGGAAAGTAAATACAGTCAAGACACCAACGGAAACTACTGGGCAATACTCACCACCTGGAAAGCCTACCTCTACTCGGTACTAACAGGTACTTGGGGACCGGTTCCGATGGATGCAGCGTGTAAAGAAACATACGGAAACGTATATTACTACAACAGCGAAGCCGAAGCATATATGCAAATACTCCGTTGGCTGGATCAGGCAGTGGAAACTTTCGACCCGAACGGAACCAAAATGCTGAAAGACCCTTTCTATCCTTCAGCCGGCGGCGACAGTGATATCGAGAAGTGGCGTAAATTTGCCAACTCCCTGCGTCTGGACGTAGCTATCCGCATGATGAACATGAAAAAAAGCCCTGAAGCTATCTCCATGGCACGCGAACAGATAGAAAAAGCATTGAACGAAACCAACCGCAACTACCTGTTCAGCTCCAACAACGACAATGCAGCAGGACGCTATGGTACCGACCCCAACGCCGACGTTTCTTTATACTACAACCGTATCTTGAAAGAATTCGACCTGGGTACCAAACTGGAAACAGAAATAGGCGGACTGACTTACCCGGCCATGAACGAATATTTCTTCTGTTATATGCGCTCTTACAAAGACCCGCGTTTGAGCAAATATGCACAAACCTCCCGTCTCAACGAGAGTGGCGACTACCGTGCCGTAGTAAGAGACTCCCTTTGGTCGAAAGCGGAAGAGAAATACATACAAGTATCATACAGAATTCCTTTCCTTCCCCGCTTCGAACTGAAACAGACACCCAGCGGATGGATTGTCGGTAAGGATGAGCATAACAACAACCTCCAAAGTCTCTACTCCACAGCTTCCGTCAGTATCGAAGGCTATACGTATGCTTTGATCCAACGTGATTTTATCAAACAGGACGCAAAGGTGAAACTGCTGACATGGGCGGACGTAAACTTCATGCTTGCTGAAATCCAGTTACGTAAAGACGAATGGGGCATAAATGTAGCATTGCCGCAGAGTGCCGAACAATATTATTACAACGGCATTACCGCTTCCATGAACGAATACAACGTCACTGCAGGAATCTCCGAATACACAGAACGCAACGGTGTCAAATGGAATACCAACGGATTGGGGTGCCGCGACTATCGCGCCTTCTACAAAGCTGATATCAACGGAAAAGGCGGTTATAAGAACAATCTGGAACAAGTGTGGAAGCAACGTTACATCGCCGACTACTTCAACGGATTCGCCGGATGGACCCTGGAACGCAGAACACGTGTGATGAACTATCCTCCTATTTTCTACAACGGAACTCCGAACAATTACGGAACCTACGGTGCCAACCAGTTCGACCCGGTTCCCGAACGTTTGCAATATCCTACGGACGAGCGCAACTGGAACATGAACTATTACCGTGAAGCCTGCCGTATGCTGCAATCCACGTCACAGGTTCCCCGTTCGGACGGAAACTACAACGACAACTTCTTTACCCCGTTGGGTATCGGCGGACCATACAACCAAGAAGGTCTGTACGAACGTTGGAAAGGTGGCCAGCTAATGTATAATAACGAAATGGTAGCCCGTTGGTATGGCGACACGATTGAAGAATTTGTCGAAAATGTACTGGAAGATTATCCGGAATATGCTTCCCTGCAAGGAGAAGAGCGCCTGGCGGCAAGTATCAAGTTTGTACGCATAGAAGAAAATAAATAATAAAATAAACAGAAAGACAGTTATGAAACTAATGAAATACATTACCGGATGCTCCGCAGCTTTGCTACTTCTTGCGGCATGCAGCAAGGAAGAGGGTCCGAGCATCGATGACTACTTCTTGAACTACGAGATTCCGGAAATTCCTGTCACCGAAGATTATCAGGTAGGCATTTTCTACTACAAAGGGAATGACATTACCACCAGACCGAACGGTGATCCCAACTTCACCCGTTGGGAACTTCTGACACTGACCGATAAGGAATTGAGCGCAAAGAACGACTATAACAACCTGACACCGCAAGTAATGCCCGAATCACAAAAGGACGGTTACTTACAGCCGGACGCAGGAAGTCAGAGCTACCGCATGATTCCGATGGTGCAAAAGCACGTAGACGATTGCATTGAAGCAGGCGCAAACTTTATCATCCTGCCCGAAGCAGGCGCAGACTTGGGTAAAGGCCCCGGCACAGAAATCAATCAGGGAGACTCTTTGTTCATCACAATGATGCTGGGACGTTCCGGTAGAGGTGGCAAACGCTTGCCGATGCCGCACCTAGGACAACCGGGAATAGACTTTGTAGATCTGAAAACAATGAAAATTGTGGTGAGTGTCAACTGGAACAACATCGTCGACCTGCCTCCCACGTTATCTTCAACCAACTGTATCGAGACTGCCGCCGGAAAGGTATACGACGGTATCACCTATACCCGTCAACAACTACTGAACAACTTCTTCAGCAAAATAGGCTGTTACTTCTCGGACGACCGTTACTACAAACTCGGTGGCACGCGCCCGGTGGTTTACATCAAGAACAAGACAGGCGAAATCTACGCACAAGAGTCCAAAGCCATGTACGACGGCATCCGGAAAGCAGTGAAAGAAGCCACCGGCTATGACATCTACATCATGGTGGAAAGTGCGGACGTATGGTGTAACCAGATGCGTTACCAATACTTCTACATGGAAGGTGGTGTAGACGCCGTGGCCAGCCGTAACATGTACGACCAGTCGGAAATGAGCCGTTCCTACATGTATCCGCAAATGATAGACCAGAACTGGAAGTACAACCGCGAGACAGCATTGCCAGCCTTCGGCAACGGCACCATGGAGTTTATTCCTACTGTTGGCCCGTCCTGGAACAAGTTGGTACAAGACGGACGCGGTTCCGTCGGTAACTCTCCGATTGTGAAGAAAGATCCTGCCACCTACCGTACCATGTGTAACGTAGCCAAGATGAATGCCGGACGCAACCGCCTGATTCTGGTCGACTCTTACAACAAATACAACTTCGACTCATTCATTGAGCCGACAGTAGAAAACTATGGCAACGGATACGGAAAGACTTATCTGGAAATTACCCGCCAGCAATTCAAGAAGAACTAAAATGCTAACTCTTTAATGATAGAAAGAATATGAAAAATAAATATTGGAAATACATTTGTCTATTGAGCTTAGGCGCTTTCTGCTGGGCATGCTCGGACGACAATCCGAATAACGGACCCGACGGTCCGGGTTCTGAAGGCGGCCAGGGAACGGAAGAAGAAATCGTACGTTCTTACAAAATAGGTACGTTGGCAGGGTTCGAAGGCAACTTACGTCGGAATATGGACAAGCCGTCTACTGACGTTTCTACTATGCACAACCGTTCATTGTTCTGCCGTTATGTAGCTTCCGCCTACCCCGAAGCACAAGACGACAAGCCCTATCCGGGTCCAATCACCGAAGCCGACTGGTGGGATAACTTCGTAGAAGAAATCGCATACAGCGGTCAAGATTATGTAGCCATGAACTGTCGTGGTGAAGCTAATGATAATATCGATCACGGACGCCCCGACAAACTTCATGATTTGATGGCAGCCATCAAACGTAAAGGTGTGGAACATGAGTTCAAAATCGCCATCTTCGACGATACCCCTGCTTCATGGTCGGCTGCACGCAACGCGCATAAAGGATATGGCTACGACAACAAACCGTTCAAAAACGGTAGCCGTGTAGAGGGTTCACATTATCCGCTTCTCTTCCTCGATCCCGAGAAAGAAGACATGAAAGGCGCAAACAACGATTTCCGTAAAGAAGTCTACTATTACATTTGGGATGCCAACCTGAAACCATCCTTCGAAAATGTACCGCGCGATTATTGGTTCGAGATAGACGGACGCCCCGTCATCTTGTTCTGGAATCCCAACGGCTTCCTGCAAGATAGTTATCTAAGCGAATTGATGAAGAAAGACCCGGTTAAGTACAAAAGTACAACGGGACTTGATGAAACGAAATCGGATGCCTACAACGGTAAGTTAAGCTATATCCTGAAGTGTATCAGCGACGACTTCAACAGTACATTCGGCGTGCGCCCGTTCCTCATCATCCAACGCGAATGGACCGACCGCGACTACTCATTAGTGAACTGCCCTTACCTGGACGGTATTCACAACTGGTTTGCTGTTCCCACTATGGATATGACCGAAGAGGTGTACAACGAGAATCTGCTCTACAACACCTACATTTCCGCTTACAACTTCAAAGGTTTTAGTGTAGGCAGTGGCTGTCCGGGCTTCGTGCAAGGTGATCTCGCCCGTCCGAACTGGCAGTTTATCGATGCCGACCACGGTCGCTATGCAACCAAGATGATGGAGTCTTTCTTAGCTAAAAAGCCCGACTTGGTATTCCTGGAAGGATTTACCGACCTTGCCGAAAACGCAGCTTGGTGGCGCAGCTCGGATAAGATCTATTACGACTATCCTAACCAGCGTATTAACCTGCTCCGCAAGTACAGCAATCATCCTTTCCCTACCAAACAGAAACTGGAAGCGGAAGCCTGCGACTACTGTTACCAAGGCACTGTTTCAGGCAGCAAGATAGAAACATCACTGATAGAAACAGAAATGAACAACGCCCCGGAAC
>DXOJ01000632.1:8276-11663 GCA_019412865.1 Bacteroides sp.
GAACAAAGAGTAGTAAAATACTGTAATGATACGAAGTACAACGGCGGTTGGCACGCCAACCTCACTTCCGGCAGTCTGAACACGCTGAAGTGGAAGGAAATTCCTTTCAGATCCGGAGCATCGACTATCCGTTTCCGCTATTCCAGCAATGGCGCTACCAGCGTGCGTTGCCTGATTGGCGATACGATGACTCAAAGCGTAAGTCTCGCCGCTACAGGCGGTGCATGGGAAGAAGCCGAAATAACAGTTTACTCTCGTGACGCACGTGGATATGCCGACTTCAGCCTGATAGTGACCGAAGGTGACATCAGCCTGAACTACGCAGAGATTATCGCAGAGAAATAAAGAAACAAGAAAAATAAAATATTTATCAAACTAAAAATTTACCTATGATGAACAAAAGAGTATTAAACAGTTTTCTCTATGGAGCACTGTTGTTTTCATTAGGAACAGGGGTTGTTTCCTGCAAGGATTACGACTCGGATATTGAAGGTCTGAACAACCGTATCACCACGGTTGAATCTGACATGGATAGATTCAAAGAAAAGATTGAGGCTGCATTGAACGCCAATCTGACCGTACAGAGCTGGTATCCCAGTGAAGACCAGTCACAATACACGATTGTATTAAGCAACGGAGACGAATTATATGTCCAGGCTTCCAATAAAGCAACTCCTTTCTACCAGTTTAAGGTGGAGGAAGGTACATGGAGATACACCAAAGACAAAGGTGCAGGCTGGTACAAGGTATTAACATTCGGCACTGAACAGGAAATCCCCGGAACAGACAAAGACCAGTTATACTACGACAAGAGCAACGGTTATATCTACATCCAAAAGGCAGAAGGACTAGTGCAAACTACCATCACAGCCGATAAAGACACTCCGATTTTGGCAGAGAACAAAGAGAATAAGACACTCTCTGTCTATATCTACGGCGAAAACTATATCCTCCCCGTACAGGGTGGTGGTTTCAGCGGTATCAGCTCTATCCTCTTCCAAAAACAATTTGTTTTTGAGGAAGACGAGTTCCTGGAAGCAGCCAGCTATACCAACAAACTGGGTAAGGTGGTGACTGCCCATACAGCTACCGCGAAGTTCAAGATTCTGCCCAAAGACATCGACTTGTCCGAAGCAGACTTCCAGTGCGCGGATATCCACGAATTGAAACTGACACGTGCGGAAGTGCCTCAACTGTTGGTAAATACCAATAAGAAACTGGACGAAAACGGTATCCTGACTGTAGAACTGACTCCAAGCAATATGACGGCTCCATACTACGGCGCAGTGTTGGAAATCACATTGGACAAGACCACTACCAGTTCCAATTATTTCGTAGTGAAACCGACTTCTTACAGCGCCAGCAACGGTCTGTTTGCTTATCGTGAAACACGTACGCTTTATCAGGACTCGGAATCTCTGAAATTCATCAGCACCGAAAGTCTCGACCTTGCTAAAACAATAGGCTGGGGATTCGGCGAAAGCGGAGAAGTGAAGTTTGTAGACGAACTGGGATTCGGTGAATTGGCTATTGAAACTACTTATGAGTTGACAGAGAACCCGAATAACACATTCGAAGTAACAGATAAAGGTGTATTAACCGCTAAGGCTGCCAACAGATCAGGTAAAGTGAAAGTGACTTATACCGTTGCCGAAGAAGAATTCTCTAAAGAAGTATTGATTTACTCACAAGATGAATCGACTGCTAAAAATGGCATTGGACTCACAGGTGTAACAGAACTGTTGAGCAACATCGAAAGTCTTTATAAAAGTACAAAAGTCATCAAAGTGCACAACGCTCAAACCACTTTGGAAAGTATGGGGGTTACTGCATCTAAAGCATGGAAATTGGGTACTCAACTTAACGGTGGCAACTGGGAAACAATCCCAATGACTACAAACCTCGCAACTATTACCCAAGAAACCGAGTTAGCTAATGGTGAAGTATGTCTTTACTACGATGCGGTTCAAAAGGCTAACTATCTGTTGGTAGGTCCTCAAACTGAAGGTATAGATGGCGCTAACCTGTTCGCTATGAATGACGAGGGAACAGACAAAGCTGCTTTCACGCTCAATGAGAAAGAAGTGGGATTGTATGTAGGCAATGTAACTTCGAAGTATGTAGTGGAAGCTCCGACAAAGAAACCAGAGTTATATATGATGATTTACGGTAAAGCCGGTATCAATAATGAGACACCGTCCATACGTTTAGGCGAAAGATATGCAATCCCGGGTATATATGACGATACGGAAGGTTATCACTTTACTAATTTGGATCTACGTAAAACGTTATATAACTTCAAACCTGCCGATGCAGAATTTACCATTACGTTGAACAAAAACGATCAGAATACAAAAGTAAAAGAAAGATGGGATGCCAATAATGTAATATGGGATGCTGTCAATTACACACTCACACTGGTTCGTAACAGCCCGCACATGCAGTTATTCCAGCTTAATTTCAATGACAAGAAGATCAATGAAATGAATGAAGCAGACAACGGTCTTAAGTTCTCGTGGACATTTAATGCCGGTAAGGGAGAAGTGAACTCTGAAGGCAATGAACAATGGTACATCAAAGACCCTGTACGCCAACCGGGAGAACATACAATCTATATGGGTAGCGATAAACAACCCAATGCAACAGGAGTTATAAGCAAAGACTATGAAATTAAAGTTTCCGAAATCACCGGTGATGACACGAAGACAAAAATGGCAGACTTGGAAGTAGGTAAGAAATACTACCTGGGGAACTATTTCAAAAATCATGCTTTCTGGACGAATGGTTGTTCTTGGGACGTATATGGTGGTCCGACCGGCCTTACCGGTACCAAATTACCTGTACTGCTGAAATACGACTCTGCCGGAAATAAGATTGTGATGACTGACTATTGCAAGAAATATTTCTGTAAACAAAACTATTCTTTGGTTTTAGACCCACAAGGAAATGAAACGAGTAGTACATTGGACGTAAACAGTGAAGAACAATCTTTCACATTGAAAATTGTTCCGACCACTACTAACTTCCAATTCAAGTTTACCTTTATCAGCGACTACTCCAGTCAGAATATGTTCTTCAGAATCATCGAAGGATAATTCCGGAACCTATTCATAATAGAGTATCGTTATGATATTGAACAAAATCTAATCTATAAATAGCCATGCCACTAAATCGTAAGCTTGTAATCTTCGGTTTTTGGCATGGTTCTTTTTATTTTTCACATGGCATTTAGGTCAAATTCATTGCACCATTTAGTTTTTCAATGCAGAGATTTAGTTTTTTCTGTGCATAGATTTAGAGTTTTCTGTGCATAAAACTAGAGGAGTTTATGCAACAGGGCAGACGCATTAAAAATCATTATCCTGTAAAAGTTTTGATAAATATTTT
>DXOJ01000633.1 GCA_019412865.1 Bacteroides sp.
GAAGATACGAACCATAAATGATTAATTTTGCTCACAAAATTAATCATTTAATGAAGAATGAAGAATGAAGAATAAAGAATTTTAGCCATTATGCCATCCAATTCTTCATTATTCATTCTTCATTCCCGATTTATTTAAAGATTCTCACCCGTTCTTCAAGCGGCTGGAATTCTTTTTCACCCGGTTTGCCGACAGGAAGTCCGAACGGCATTTCCGCAATCAGATGCCAATGTTCCGGCAAATCCCATGCACGGCGCACTTCTTCATCAATCAACGGGTTATAGTGTTGCAGCGACGCTCCGAAACCTACATCTTCGAGCATCACCCAGATAGCTAACTGGTGCATGGCAGAAGTCTGCAATGACCATCCCGGGAAATTCTCCTGATAAGACGGGAAAGCCTCCTGAAGTCCTTTCACCACTTTTTGATCCTCAAAGAACAGTACAGTTCCATAACCACAGGCAAAGGAATGATCTATCTTCTCTTCTGTCTTGACAAACGCTTCAGCCGGTACAATCTTCTTTAATGCGTCCTTCACAATCTGCCACAATTTCTTATGCGATTCTCCCAATAGAAGTACCACACGGGTAGATTGCGAATTGAATGCCGACGGCACATGGCGCACGGTCATATTAACGATACATTCGATCTCCTGATCGGATATAGGTGACTGATTAGTAATTGAATAGTAAGTTCGACGTTGTTTCAAAGCTTCACTAAAAGATCTTTCCATCATAGTTCCTTTCTTATTTTATATTCTTAAAACTCTCTTTTTTTTATAACAAGTAGCCCCCCTAACTTGTTCAGTTAGAGAATATATTTGTACCTTCGCAGCGTCAATTCATTGACTATCTAAAATTATCGTCAGAAAAAATGGCTAAACAGAAATTTTATGTAGTATGGGAAGGCGTCACCCCCGGAGTTTATACTTCCTGGACAGACTGCCAGCTTCAAATCAAAGGATATGAAGCTGCCAAATACAAATCATTTGACACGCGCGAAGAAGCGGAACGCGCGTTGACAATGTCTCCCTATGCTTATATCGGCAAGAATGCAAAGGCTAAATCAGGAGGTCCCAAACCTTCTTCGGATACTTTACCCTCTTGTGTGATCGACAATAGCCTGGCTGTCGATGCAGCCTGTAGCGGTAATCCGGGACCAATGGAATATCGCGGCGTACACATTGCCAGCCGTCAGGAGATTTTTCATTTCGGCCCGATGAAAGGCACGAATAATATCGGCGAGTTTCTAGCCATCGTACACGGGTTGGCGTTGTTGAAAAAGAAAGGTTTCGATATGCCCATTTACAGTGACAGCGCGAATGCCATCAGCTGGGTACGACAGAAGAAGTGCAAGACCAAGCTCCCCCGGACCCCGGAAACAGAAGAACTCTTTCTGTTGATTGAACGGGCAGAAAAATGGTTGCAGGGAAACACCTATACCACCCCTATTCTGAAATGGGAAACGAAAGAATGGGGAGAAATTCCGGCCGACTTCGGCAGAAAATAAAAGAACATAAATTTCAATATAAGATAAAGATGAAAACATTGACTTCAAACAAAGCTTTCTGGCTGTTACTAGTCATTTGCGTAGTTACTATCCTGCCTTTCCTCGGTTTATCGGAGTACCACACCAAAGGGGAGCCTCGCGAATCTATTGTCTCCTACTCCATGCTGGATAGCGGAAACTGGATTTTACCCAGAAACAACGGAGGAGAAATGGCTTACAAACCGCCTTTCTTCCACTGGAGCATAGCCGCTGTTTCGGCAGCAGTAAACGGAGGGCAAGTCACAGAAATGACCTCCCGCTTGCCGTCTGCCATCGCCCTGATCGCCATGACCCTCTGCGGCTTTCTGTTCTTTGCCAAAAGAAAAGGAGTGGAACTGGCGTTGTTGGCCGCCTTTATTACCCTGACTAATTTTGAGTTGCACCGGGCCGGAGCAAACTGCCGGGTGGATATGGTATTGACAGCACTCACCGTTGGCGCTCTGTATTGTCTCTACAAATGGTATGAGAAGGGACTCAAAGGTATTCCCTGGCTGGCCATTCTCCTGATGAGTTGCGGAACACTGACTAAAGGACCGGTAGGTACTATCATTCCATGTTTAGTGGTAGGCATCTTCTTGTTACTCCGGGGTGTCAACTTCTTCAAAGCATTCTTGTTACTTTCCGCCTGGGCCATTCTTTCACTCATCCTGCCTTTCTGCTGGTATGTCGCTGCTTACCAACAAGGTGGAGAAGAGTTCCTGGCATTAGTTATGGAAGAAAACTTCGGTCGTATGACTAATACCATGAGTTACAATTCATGCGTGAACCCCTGGCATTATAATTTTGTGACCCTATTTGCCGGATACGTTCCCTGGACACTGTTAGTCGTGCTCTCCCTGTTCAGCCTGACTTACCATAAATTCAGCATCCAACCGGCAGCCTGGTGGAAACGCTTCACCACATGGATAAAGAATATGGACCCGGTGGATTTATTCTCTTTCACCAGTATCGTTGTAATCTTCGTCTTCTACTGTATTCCGCAGAGCAAACGTAGTGTATATCTGATGCCGATCTATCCTTTCATTGCTTATTTCCTTGCCAAATATCTATTCTATCTGGTCAAGAAGCAATCTAAAGTCATCAAGGTATACGGAAGTATTCTTGCAGTAATCAGCCTGCTACTGTTCACCTGCTTCATCGTATTAAAATGCGGACTCATCCCTGAAACTATTTTCCAGGGTCGTCACGCGCAGGACAATATTAATTTCATGCGTGCAATACAGAATATCAGCGGAGCAGGGGCCTTATTCCTGATTGCCATTCCTACCATTCTCGGTATCTACTGGTGGTTCTATCAACGGAAAAATGCATTGAACAACCGTTTCCTATACGCTCTCGTTGTGCTTACAATGGGATTATACCTTGCATTGGACGGTGCTTATCAGCCGGCAGCATTAAATTCGAAGTCGGTCAAATTCATCGCTACAGAAATAGAAAAGGTTGCGCCGGAAAGCGAAGGAACGATGTACGAATTCATTGAAGAAAGTCTGCATGCAGCAGGTGACCCCGTACATTATTTCGAACTCAATTTCTATCTGCACAATCGTCTCGACAACTTCTATGAGAAACGTCCTTCGGAAGGTTTCTTGTTAATCGGCACGAATGATGCAGAGAAATATCTTCCCGAATTCGAGAAAGAAGGGTATCAGTTTGAGGAGGTATATGAATCCCCTAAACGAGTACTCCGGCAAATAGCCAAGATATACAAGTTCGTTAAAAAACAACAGCCTGAAAATACCGAAACGACTACTCCTATTGTTGAGTGAAAGGTATAGAATTAAGCGTTTTTCCATGCTTCACAAGGAACTCCGCCGATTGGAGCATGGAAAAACTATATTCTTTCAAAGGCAAAAAGCTATCATCCATCGGAACAGCATTCAATTTGCCGTTACCTATATGATAAGTAAGTTCCTGCTGAGTCTCGTAATTATAAAGATAGAGTAACGTATCATTGCGTCCCACCACCATATTGTCAGCAGTATAGAACATACAGGGACGTTCTTCCTTCAACAAGTCTACCCCAAAATTATTCTGTAAATAATCAATATTCAACAACCCTAATATCGTTGGCTGTATATCTACCTGACCGCCAAATGTAGTTTTCTCTTCCGGCTGAATACGGCTGGAGTAAATCATCAGCGGAATATGGTTATAAGACTCCGGCAATTCACATTCGGCGTCTCCCACCAGTTTGCCATGATCCCCTTCCAATACGAATATCGTATTATCAAATATTGCTGTCCGATTAAACTCGACAACAATAAAAATAGTGTGCTC
>DXOJ01000634.1 GCA_019412865.1 Bacteroides sp.
ATTCATAAATCATAAATCCTCAAAAATGTACGCTATATTTTATAAAGAATGGATAAAGACACGGTGGTATTTTCTGCTTGCCGTGCTCGCCACACTCGGTTTTACAGGCTACTGTATGCTTCGCATCAACCGGGTGGTAGAAATGAAAGGGGCTGCTCATGTATGGGAAGTCATGCTGCAACGCGATGTTATCTTCATTGATATGTTGCAATATATCCCCCTGATTGCCGGAATCCTGATGGCAATCGTGCAGTTTGTCCCCGAGATGCAACGCAAATGTTTGAAACTGACTCTCCATCTGCCTTATCCGGAACTAAAAATGACGGGCAATATGTTACTCTCCGGACTCATATTGATTCTTGTCTGTTTTGCTTCTAATTTCCTGTTGATGGAAGTATACCTGAACGGAATACTTGCCCATGAACTGAAGAACCACATATTGCTCACCGCTTTAACGTGGTATCTTGCCGGGATTTCCGGCTACCTGCTCGTCGCATGGATCTGCCTTGAACCGGCATGGAAACGTCGTATTCTGAATCTCATTATCGCTGTATTGTTACTCCGGATCTTCTTTCTGTCGCCCACACCGGAAGCATACAACAAGTTCCTCCCTTATTTAGTGGTTTATACTTTGTTGACAGCTTCTTTCTCGTGGCTTTCTATCGTACGATTTAAGGCCGGAAAGCAGGACTAAACAATTAAAAATTAAAGATTAAAAATTAAAAGATTGAGAAATGAGACGTTTCAGTACCATACTATTATATGTAACCATCGCTTTCCTGCTTCTTTGGCAGTTGCCTTGGTGTTACAACTTCTTTGTCGTAAAGCCGGAGAAGACTCCCTTTACCCTATATAGTTTCGTCATTGGCGATTTCGCACAGATGGGACAGGAAGAGGGAAAGGGAAGCGTGCGTCGCGACTTGGCAGGAAACATTTATTCGGAAGCTGCTTTCGACAGCATCCTGCCTATGTTTTACTTCCGCCAGTTGATGTCTGACGAGCGTTTTCCAGATACCATTCAAGGAATCGCAGTGACTCCCAAAATGGTGCAGACGGAAAACTTCAACTTCCGCAGCGTTCCTTCGGATATCAATGCGCCTTCTATCGGACTTTACCCGCTAATGGAATCCATGTCAGGACGTGTGGATTTAAAAATGCCGGATGATGTATTCCGCATCACCTCCAAAGGGATCGAATTCATCGACATGGCTACCAACAGCGTGAAGGAAGATAAAAGCCTTCAGTTTACCGAAGCTATGACTAAGAAAGATTTTCGTTTCCCGGCAACGGAGATTGTAGGAAATCCGACGGTGAAAAAGGAGTATGACGAAGGTTACCTTCTATTGGATGCCGACCGCCGTCTGTTTCATCTGAAACAGGTGAAAGGGCGTCCGTATGTCCGTGCCATCACCTTGCCTGAAGGACTGACGTTAAAGCATCTGTATCTGACCGAGTTCAGAAACAAAAAGACGCTTGCTTTTATGACCGATGTCAACAACGCCTTCTATGTGTTGCAGAATCGGACGTATGAAATCGTAAAAACAGGAATCCCGGTATTCAATCCCGAAACGGATGCATTAACCATCATCGGTAATATGTTCGATTGGACGGTACGTGTGACTACTCCGACCTCTGATAATTATTACGCATTGAATGCCGACGATTATTCATTGATTAAAAAATTAGAGAACGCATCGTCTACTCATTCCATGCCCGGTATTACTTTCACATCTTATACTGATAAATATGTAATACCACGTTTCGAATAGTATTCCCATATTGAATGTAACAGTTGTAAGGGACTATCAAAAGTCAATCTATTAAATATGACTTAGGGTAGTCCCTTACTGTTTTCTTCCCATGCGTGTATAGGAAACAAAAAGAATTACAATCTTTTCTTCTGTAAGTATGGGCTTTTTCCGGCAAGAAAGTTTATCTTTGCCGACTCATTCAAATATTCAGACCGCAATTGCTTCTGCATTATACACAAACAAATACGGTAAAACGAAAAAACTCAAATTAAAAACCGTATGAAAGTTTACAAAGCATTTGCTTTCCTAAGTATCTTCATCATATTGTTCTATAATTGTTCGCTCCCTACTGATGACGAAGAAAAAGGAGATTCAGAGGGAGAGGATACAGTTACCTCCGAACTTCCCTGGGAAGGAGAGATGGACAAATTCACCATCAATTCTAAAGAAGGAATCCATCTGAATGATCCATACGAAGACGCCGGAACAGCTTATGTCACCATTCCTTCCACCTCTGTAAAAAATACCCGTTGGGAATTTGGAGTTCACCTCACCTTTAATCCTTCCGCTAACAATTATGCACGATTTTATCTGACTTCTTCCTCAAACATTCTTTCCGGTAATTTAAACGGCTATTATATTCAGATTGGAGGAGCAAAAGACAATGTAGCTCTTTATCGTCAAAACGGAGAGCAGTCTAAACTACTGGCTTCGGGAAGAGAACTGATGAAAGGCGACTCATCACCGAAACTATATATAAAAGTAGAACGTGACAATAACGGTTACTGGACTTTTTGGACACGGCTTGAATCCGAGAATGAATACGTAAAAGAAAAACAGATAAAAGATACCGATATACAGACTTCCCGCTACTGCGGTATATACTGCATTTACACCAAAACCCGTTGTAAAGGATTCACGTTCCATCACATACAGTTGTCTAATGACGTAGAAACGAACACATCACCCGACGAAACACCCGATACCCCCGATACGGTTCTACCGGACAATCCCGACACTCCCGAATTACCGGAAGATGTGAGAGGTATGCTTCTTTTCAACGAAATAATGTATGATAATGCTACTGACGGTGCAGAATATGTAGAAATTTATAATCCGGGTGAAAAGACTATTACTCTGCCAACTCTCTATCTATACAAAATGTATGAAAGTGGCACAGTATACAGTACTACCACTCTTTGTAACGAGAGTTCCTCCACTCCCATCACCATTCCATCCAAAGGTTATCTTTGCTTCAGCAAATACACCAGCAAGGTCATTCGGAAACATAAAGTAAATGGAGAGAACCTGATAGAAATACCCAAATTCCCGACTCTTAATAACGACGGAGGCTATCTGGCACTCTCCTGTAGCGAGAAGCCGGAGAAAGGACAAACTTTTGATACTTGCCGTTTTAGAGATGAGATGCACGATTCTGACAACAAAAAGACAACCGGCATTTCGCTTGAAAAGAAATCTCCGGAGTTGTCCTCGCTCAACAAAAACTGGCGTTCGTCCAAACACGCGACCGGAGGCACACCGGGAATAAAAAATAGGTAAGAGTATACATATCTATGATAAATTCCCTACTTTTGTAGACAAAGATAAACTTATTCGAATCATTCATCCTCAAACGAATTTAAATAGCAGATATGAGTCCAGCCGTTATATCTATCACTATTGTGGCATACTTTATAATCCTGTTCACTATCTCTTATATAGCAGGACGCAAAGCTGACAATGAAGGGTTCTTCGTAGGAAACCGTAAATCGGCATGGTATGTTGTTGCCTTTGCCATGATTGGTTCCACCATTTCGGGAGTTACTTTTGTATCTGTTCCGGGCATGGTACAAGCTAGCAGTTTCTCTTATCTGCAAATGGTACTCGGCTTTATAGTCGGACAGTTTATTATCGCCTTTGTGCTTGTTCCACTGTTCTATCGGATGAATCTGGTTTCTATCTATGAATATTTGGAGAACAGATTCGGAGCTTCATCCTATAAAACAGGAGCATGGTTCTTCTTTATCTCAAAGATGCTGGGAGCTGCCGTTCGACTATTTCTGGTATGCCTGACGCTGCAACTGCTGATCTTCGAGCCTTTCCATCTTCCTTTCCTGTTGAATGTCATACTTACCGTATTTATAGTATGGCTCTATACTTTCCGGGGCGGAGTGAAATCATTGATATGGACGGATGTTCTAAAAACATTCTGCCTCGTAGTGTCGGTTGTACTTTGCATCTATTATATTGCTTCCAGCCTGCATCTGAATTTCAGTGGTTTGATTAGTACGATTTCAGACAGTGACTTTTCCAAGACATTCTTTTTTGACGATGTCAACGACAAACGATATTTCTTCAAACAATTCCTGGCAGGTGTATTCACCGTTATTGCCATGAACGGGCTCGACCAGGATATGATGCAACGCAATCTTAGCTGCAAGAATTTCCGGGATTCACAGAAGAATATGATTACCAGTGGAATCTCACAGTTCTTTGTCATTCTGCTTTTTCTGATGCTGGGAGTACTGCTATATACGTTCACAGCACAGCAAGGCATTGGGAATCCGGAAAAAAGCGACGAGTTGTTTCCGATGATTGCTACCGGAAATTATTTTCCCGGCATAGTCGGAATATTATTCATTATCGGACTGATAGCCTCCGCCTATTCTGCAGCGGGTTCTGCCTTGACGGCACTGACCACTTCCTTTACTGTAGATATTTTACATGCACAGAAAAAAGGAGAGGCGGCACTTAGCCAAATACGCAAACATGTACATATCGGTATGGCAGTTGTGATGGGAGCAGTCATTTTCGTATTCAATCTGCTGAACAACACCAGTGTGATTGATGCGATTTACACATTGGCCAGTTATACGTATGGCCCTATCTTAGGACTGTTCGCTTTCGGCATCTTCACCAAGAAACAAGTTTATGATAAATATATTCCGTTGGTAGCTATCGCTTCTCCTATTCTTTGCTATATCCTGCAAAGAAATTCGGAAGCATGGCTCAACGGTTACCAAATTAGTTACGAGTTGTTGATAATCAATGCCCTGTTCACATTCCTTGGACTTTGTTTGTTCATCAAAAGACAAGACAAAGAAACATCTTACACAACTCATACTACAAAACAAGAAGTAAAATAATGAAAACAACAATCAACTGTTTTCTTCCTTTCAGCCGGTTGGAAGAAACTGTGCAAACAGTTAAGGAGTTACGTGCATCGACGCTGGTAGACAAAATTTATTTATTGGCATCGCCAATTACCAATGTCTGTATTCCCGGATGCGAACTCATCTCTGTAGAGAAAATGCAGTCTACACAAGCGATGCGAGCTATTGCAGATCATTCTGATAAAACATATACCTTGCTTTATACCAAACACACTGCACTAAAAATAGGCATGTTCGCTCTTGAAAGAATGGTTCAAGTAATGGAAATGACCCAAGCTGGCATGGTATATGCAGACCATTACCAACAGATAGACGGTGTGCAAAAAACAGCTCCGGTCATTGATTACCAACCCGGTAGCCTGCGTGACGACTTCAATTTCGGCTCGGTTTTACTGTTCAATGCCAACGCATTCAAGGAAGTTATAGAAAATACAGAAGAGGAATATCAATATGCAGGCTTGTATGATTTGAGACTCAAAATATCCCAAAAGAGCAAACTGGTACACATCAACGAATATCTATATACCGAAGTAGAAAGTGACAAGCGGAAAAGCGGTGAGAAGCAGTTCGATTATGTAGACCCTAAAAACCGTCAGGTACAGATTGAAATGGAACAGGCATGCACCAACCATTTGAAGGAAATTGGCGGATATCTTTATCCTATCTTCCGTCCCGTAGACTTTTCTTCTCACACTTTTGAATATGAAGCTTCTGTCATTATACCCGTACGCAACCGTATTCGCACAGTCAAAGATGCCGTACGCTCGGCACTGAACCAGCAAACGACCTTTCCGTTCAATGTCATTGTCATCGACAATCATTCAACAGACGGGACCAGTGAAGTTCTCCATGAACTTAGTTCGGACAAGCGGCTGATTCACGTCATTCCCGAAAGAGATGACCTCGGTATAGGCGGATGTTGGAACATAGGTATCCATCACGAGAAATGCGGAAAGTTTGCCGTCCAACTTGATAGCGATGACGTGTATAAAGACGAACATAGCCTGCAAATCATCATTGATACTTTCTATAAACAGAAATGTGCAATGGTAATCGGCACTTATATGATGACTAACTTTGATATGCAGGAAATTGCCCCCGGCATCATCGATCATAAGGAATGGACGCCCGACAACGGACGAAATAATGCATTACGTATCAACGGTCTGGGAGCTCCCCGTGCATTCTACACTCCCATTCTTCGGGAAATCAAAGTCCCGAACACAAGCTATGGAGAAGATTATGCTCTTGGATTGAAAATTTCACACGATTATCAGATAGGCAGAATATACGACGTGATTTACCTTTGCCGCCGTTGGGAAGGCAACTCGGATGCTGCACTGCCTGTTGAGAAAATCAACCAGAATAATCTATATAAAGACCGACTTCGTACGTGGGAATTGGAACAGCGCATCCTGCAACAAGAAACGACATTAGAGAAAATTCAGCAAAAAATCGAACAGTTATTCCAAAAGCAAACTCTTTCTTGGGAACTAGCCAAAGAGAATTACCAAGCATTGGAACAGTATCGGTCACGAACAAAAGAAATATCCAAATGGTTTGGTAATCAAGGTTTAGCTGCGAACCTATTCCTTAATCCGAAACGTATTCTTTCGGCTACCGCACAGACAAACACTGCCTCCATTCATTCACGACCTTGCTTCCTCTGCCAAACAAACCGACCGCAGGAACAAGAGTTCATCAGTTATAGGAATTATCAGATACTGGTTAATCCCTATCCCATATTCAAACACCACTTTACAATTGTAGATAAGGAACACAAGTCGCAATCCATAGTCGGGCGTTTTAAAGATATGATAGAATTCACCGACATAATGAGAGAATACTTCCTTTTGTATAATGGACCGGAATGTGGAGCTTCCGCTCCCGATCATGCCCATTTTCAAGCTTGCAGTAAAGAGGAAAGAATGCAAGGACCATATTGCGATCACATAGATTTAATAGATAACGACAAGGTGCAAATTAGTTATGAAGATTTCCCGTACAGTTTCATCAGGATTCAGGCGAAAAACAAGACAACAATGTCGAAAACCTTTCATCTGATTTACGACATTTTAGCTGCCAATAATAACGGAAAAGAACCAATGATGAATATTCTTGCCTGGTATGGTTTGGAACGCACCAAAGAGGATTTTGGAAAGAACTATGACGATGAATTTGAGTCAGTGGCCGAACACCCTTACAATTGTATTATCTTCTTACGCAGCAAACATCGTCCTGACTGCTATTACGCAAAAGGGGACGAACAAATTATCATCAGTCCTGCTATTGCTGAAATGAACGGCATATTCCCTATAGTACGTGAAGAGGATATGGAGAAACTGACTCCTGAAAAGGTATATGAGATCTATCGGGAAATATCTATATCCAAAGAAAAACTGCAAAAAATATTAGAACGTATTAAGGCTGTATTATGACTCAACCTCAAATAACAGTTGGTATCCTTTCCGGGAAAGAGATTGAATTCTCTTTCCCGGTGAAATTTAGTTCTTCTGTCGGAACGGAAATTTCCGGGACACAGAAAGTTATTTATCAGGATGGGAAGATTCATTGGCAAGGGAAAGAGTACGACGAATTATCCTTCATTCCTCCACAAAATGCACATGCTTTCTTTGAACTGAAAGATGTGACCATCGGAATCAACTTCCATTGGGAACGCAAAGAAGTCCAGAAATTCAAAGGGGAATTAAAGATTATCATCGAAGGAGAACAACTAACCGCCATCAATGTGATTTCCATTGAAGAATATCTTACCAGTGTAATTTCATCCGAAATGAGCGCAACAGCTTCTTTAGAACTACTAAAGGCTCACGCCGTCATCTCCCGAAGCTGGTTACTTAATAAGTTGAGAGTTGAGAATGGAGAGTGGAGAGTTACTGTGCAGCCGGATAGCGCAGCCCACTCTCCACTCTCCACTCTCCATTCTCAATTTATAAAATGGTATGACCATGAAGCACATAGAAATTTCGATGTATGTGCCGATGATCATTGCCAGCGTTATCAGGGAATTACACGAGCCTCAACACCACAAGCCATCGAAGCAGTCTCCGCCACGCGGGGGGAAGTGCTGATGTATAAAGGAGCGATTTGTGATGCCCGTTTCTCTAAATGTTGTGGCGGAGCTTTTGAAGAGTTCCAAAATTGTTGGGAAAACGTAAAGCATCCTTATCTAATCAGACAACGGGATAGCAAGACTGAAAAACAACTTCCCGATTTGAACATAGAGGCGGAAGCTGATAAATGGATACGTACCTCACCTGTTGCTTTTTGTAATACGCAGGATAAGAAAATTCTAAGCCAAGTACTAAACAACTACGATCAGGAAACAGCAGACTTCTATCGTTGGAAAGTCAGTTATTCGCAGCAGGAGCTTTCAGAACTGATTCATCAACGTTCAGGGATTGATTTCGGACAAATCATTGATTTAATTCCTGTAGAACGGGGAACATCCGGACGTCTTGTCCGACTAAAGATTGTAGGAACCTTACGGACACTCATCATTGGAAAAGAGTTGGAAATACGCCGTACCTTATCTACTTCTCATCTGTATAGTTCCGCCTTCGTAGTAGACAAGGAATATGAGGAAAAAGGACATAAAGAGGATAAAATCCCTTCACGATTCATCCTTACCGGAGCCGGATGGGGGCATGGAGTAGGACTTTGCCAGATTGGTGCTGCCGTAATGGGAGAGCAAGGTTACAAATATGAAGAAATACTGTCTCACTATTACCCCGGCAGTACGCTCGAGAAACAATATCAATAAAAAAAGAATAATACCATGACAACCCCCACTATAAAAAGAAATCCCTGGAGCTGGATACCCACCCTCTACTTCGCAGAAGGGCTGCCATACGTAGCGGTAATGACGATTGCTGTTATCATGTACAAGCGTTTAGGATTATCCAATACGGAAATAGCCTTATACACTTCCTGGCTCTATCTTCCCTGGACTATCAAACCGCTATGGAGTCCATTCGTCGACCTGGTGAAAACGAAGCGTGCCTGGATTATTGCCATGCAAGGTTTCATCGCTGCCGGATTTGCAGGAATAGCCTTCTTTATTCCGACTGCTCATTATGTACAGTTGACTCTTGCTTTTTTCTGGCTGTTGGCGTTCAGTTCCGCTACGCATGACATCGCAGCAGACGGTTTCTATATGCTCGGACTCAATAATAAGGAACAATCTTTCTTTGTCGGTATCCGGAATACTTTCTATCGGCTTGCCAATATTTTCGGGCAGGGAATTCTAGTCATGCTGGCAGGATGGCTGGAAACGTCACAGAACAATATTCCCCTGGCATGGAGTATTACATTCTACCTCCTTGCCGGATTATTTCTGGCTCTTACTATCTATCATCGGCTTATCCTCCCCCATCCTGATTCGGACATTAAACGTCCCGGACTCACACCGGGTAAGTTGTTGGGAGATTTCCTCCTGACCTTTGTCACATTCTTTCAGAAAAAGAACCTCGGTCTCATGTTCTTTTTCCTCCTCACCTACCGGTTGGGAGAATCACAGTTAGCCAAAATAGCTTCTCCTTTCCTGCTCGACACGACCGATAAAGGTGGACTGGGTTTATCCACAGCAACTGTCGGAATGATCTACGGCACGATAGGTGTCATAGCTTTATTGCTCGGTGGAATCATTAGTGGTTTCCTCGTTTCCCGTGACGGATTCAAGAAATGGATATTACCCATGGCATTAGCCATCAACATTCCCGATCTATTATATGTATGGATGGCTGCCGCCACCCCGGACAATCCTATATTTATAGCCATTTGTGTAGCGATCGAACAGTTGGGGTATGGTTTCGGTTTTACCGCTTATATGCTATATCTGATTTATATAGCAGAAGGTGAACACAAAACGGCGCACTATGCTATCGGAACCGGATTTATGGCACTAGGCATGATGATTCCCGGTATGCCTGCCGGATGGATACAGGAACATCTCGGATACACAAACTTCTTTATCTGGGTTTGTATTTGTACCCTACCCGGTATCGTCGCCTCATTAATGATTCGCAACCGACTGGAGGATTCTTTCGGAAAGAAACAATAAAAAACTCAAAGATATGATACTCATTGCAGATAGTGGTTCTACAAAAACCGACTGGTGCATCGTTTTCAACGACACCCCAATCAAACGAATGGGAACGAAGGGAATTAATCCCTTCTTCCAATCAGAAGAAGAAATTCAACAAGAGCTGACACATTCCCTTCTGCCACAACTACCGGAAGGAACGATCAACTCCGTCTTTTTTTATGGTGCAGGCTGCACTCCCGAAAAGGCTCCCGTCCTCCGGCGGGCCATCGCCGACAGCCTGCCTGTCATCGGAAATATCAAAGCCAACTCGGATATGCTTGCCGCTGCCCGCGGACTATGCGGACATGAAGCAGGGATTGCCTGCATCCTCGGCACAGGTTCCAATTCCTGTTTCTACAACGGTGAAGAGATTGTCAACAACATCTCCCCTCTTGGATTCATCCTGGGAGATGAAGGAAGCGGCGCAGTCTTAGGAAAACTACTGGTAGGCGATGTACTGAAAAACCAGCTTCCACCCGCCATCAAAGAAGCTTTCTTAAAACAGTTCGACCTGACGGCCCCCGAAATCATCGACCGCGTTTACCGCCAACCCTTTCCGAACCGTTTTCTGGCTAGTCTCTCCCCTTTCCTTGCACAGCACTTGGAAGAACCGGCTATCCGTTCACTAGTACTCAACAGCTTTATCGCTTTTCTCCGCAGAAACGTGATGCAATATGATTATAAGCAATATCCAGTACATTTTATTGGTTCCGTAGCTCACTGTTACAAGGAGATTTTGCAGGAGGCTGCGCAAACAACAGGTATTCAGATCGGTAAGATTCTTCAAAGTCCGATGGAAGGGCTGATTCAATACCATCAACAATAATTCTTTTACCTATTGTAATTTATAACCAGTAATTATAAAAATGCAGATAACCGAACAACCGTCCTTTTACGATCATCTGGAAAAGAAATCTGTGCGAGAGATCTTAGAAGATATCAACCAGGAAGATCAGAAAGTAGCGTTAGCCGTACAAAAGGCTATTCCACAAATTGAAGAGCTTGTCAATCAGATTGTACCCCGCATGAAACAAGGCGGACGCATCTTTTATATGGGGGCCGGCACAAGCGGTCGCCTGGGAGTATTGGATGCTTCCGAAATTCCTCCTACTTTCGGAATGTCTCCCAACTGGATTATCGGATTGATTGCAGGAGGCGATACAGCCTTGCGCAATCCGGTAGAAGGAGCCGAAGATGATAAAAATCGAGGTTGGGAAGAACTCGTCGAACACCAGATCAACGAAAAAGACACCGTTATCGGCATTGCCGCTTCCGGCACTACCCCGTACGTAATCGGTGCTTTACGGGAAGCCCGTAAACACGGTATCCTGACAGGTTGTATCACCAGTAATCCCGATTCTCCAATGGCGGCAGAGGCAAATGTCGCCATCGAAATGATTGTAGGGCCGGAATATGTGACAGGCAGTTCCCGGATGAAATCGGGTACCGGACAGAAAATGATTCTGAATATGATTAGTACGTCGGTGATGATTCAACTCGGACGGGTGAAAGGAAATAAGATGGTAAACATGCAGCTTAGTAATCATAAACTGATAGAAAGAGGCACCAGGATGATTATGGAGGAACTAGGATTAAATCATGACCATGCACAAAAATTGTTACTGTTACACGGTTCGGTTAAGAATGCAATTGACGCTTACCGATATTCTCAAGATCATTAAAATCTCTACTTACTCTTGTTTAACCAACTTATATTATACGCATCACATACCAATCTTATTAATACGGAATATGACACATTAACCATCATTATTCATCCGACAGCCTCATAGATACAATACAAAAAGATTTTGAAACAAAATCAAAAACATTTATTGAACAAAGCAGTTTGTTCACACTTCTTCATTTTATCTCCGAAGAAAAAACTTCAAGAAAAAGTAGATTGGTATCAACAGTATAAATAATTGAAACATACCCAAAGCCCGTTCTTATCAATACCAACTATCTTTGCATCGTGTCACAGTACAGACAAAAAATAAACCATTCTTGGAATTTAAGACACAAAGAAGATAATTTCATTAAATATAGTATTTATGAAGAAGGATATTTGCATCATTTTGAGCCTGCTTTTATATACTTTTCAATTACCAATTATCTGCAAAGTAGAATATCCGGTTACAGTGAAACGTAAGATCAATGTAGAGACAAGTCAATTACTCACACTGATTGTATTTACATATAAATTTTGCAGTTCTTATTGTCAGCCGTCATTTCTATTCATTAGACAAATGATTTCCAGCACATTAAATGCTGACAATAAGCCCTGACAATAGGCTGACAATAACATTTTATAAGTTTTATTGTCAGCCTATTGTTTTATGATTTTGCTCTCCCATATCTCCTATCCATCCAGCTTTACTTACCTTTCAAGAAAAGCCTCCATTAAACATCCGTCATACAACTGGTATACTTCTATCATTCAATAACTATTGTTCGATCAGGATGCCGGTATACTTAATTCTTCACGGCCGTGGTAGCTTCTTCCCACAGCCGTGACGAGTTCCTACCACGGCCGTGGGAAGATCTTGTCACGGCCGTGGGAAATTAATGATACCGGTACTTTAATGGAACGATACCGGCATCCCAACGCAACTATACCAGCTTCTCTTTTTATACCTCCCACTTAATCAGCCTGCAAATAAGCTATATGACAAGAGGGCAAGGCTGATAATAAATCAAAAAGAAAACAGCAGTTATTATTTTACCCTGTGGAACATACACCATATATATTAGTAACATAAATATGGAAAGAAGTTACTTCCAAGGTAGATTTCAGAAACAGTATTTTGCCTTTTGTATTGGGAAATGAGCTACCTTTGCTACAAATCCATACAATATGAACAGAAACACTTTTTTTGTATTATTCCTATTAATAAGCAACCTTGTTTCAGGACAGGACCTGAAACTGTGGTATAGTCAACCTGCACAAAATTGGTCGGAAGCTCTCCCTATTGGCAACTCCCGTCTTGGAGCCATGGTATATGGCGGAATCGAACGCGAAGAATTACAACTCAACGAAGAAACATTTTGGGCAGGCTCTCCATACAATAATAATAACCCGAATGCCATACATGTGCTACCGGTTGTACGCAAACTGATTTTTGAAGGGAGAAACAAGGAAGCGCAAAGACTCATTGACGCCAACTTCTTAACCCAGCAACACGGAATGAGCTATCTGACATTAGGTAGCCTTTATCTGGAATTTCCGGAACACCAAAACGCATCCGGCTTTTACCGCGATCTGAACTTGGAGAATGCAACGACAACTACCCGTTATCAAGTGGATGACGTCACTTATACCCGCACCACTTTTGCTTCATTTACTGATAATGTCATTATTATGCATATCAAAGCAAGTAAAGCAAACGCACTGAACTTTACTATTGCATATAACTTCCCTCTAGTACATAAGGTGAATGTTCAGAATGATAAGCTGACCGTCACCTGTCAAGGGAAAGAGCAGGAAGGTTTGAAAGCCGCACTACGGGCAGAATGTCAAATCCAGGTAAAAACGAATGGCACTCTCCGCCCGGCAGGAAATACGCTCCAAATAAATGAAGGAACAGAAGCAACCCTTTATATATCGGCAGCAACCAACTACGTAAACTACCAGAATGTCAGCGCCAATGAATCCCACCGGACCAGCGAATATCTGAAAAGAGCAATGCAAATACCTTACGAAAAAGCTCTCAAAAGCCATATCGCTTATTATAAAAAACAATTTGACCGTGTACGCCTTACATTACCGGCAGGCAAAGCTTCCCAACTGGAGACTCCCAAACGAATTGAAAACTTCGGAAATGGGGAAGACATGGCAATGGCAGCTCTACTTTTCCATTATGGACGTTATCTGCTGATTTCTTCTTCGCAACCGGGTGGGCAACCGGCTAATCTGCAAGGTATATGGAACAACAGTACTCATGCACCTTGGGATAGTAAATACACCATCAACATTAATACAGAAATGAACTATTGGCCGGCAGAAGTCACTAATTTAAGTGAAACACATAGTCCGCTATTCTCTATGTTGAAAGATTTATCCGTCACAGGAGCAGAAACAGCCCGAACTATGTATGATTGTAGGGGATGGATGGCGCATCATAATACTGATTTATGGCGAATTTGCGGAGTTGTAGACTTTGCTGCAGCCGGCATGTGGCCTAGTGGGGGAGCCTGGTTAGCACAACATATCTGGCAACATTACCTCTTTACAGGAAATAAAGAATTCCTGAAAGAGTACTATCCCATCCTGAAAGGAACAGCGCAGTTCTACATGGATTTCTTGGTAGAACATCCAGTGTATAAATGGTTGGTAGTGTCTCCTTCTGTATCACCGGAACACGGTCCTATCACGGCCGGTTGCACCATGGATAACCAGATTGCCTTTGATGCACTGCATAATACCTTATTGGCTTCATACATCGCAGGTGAAGCCCCCTCTTTCCAAGACTCCCTCAAACAAACACTAGAGAAATTGCCACCTATGCAAATAGGAAAACATAACCAACTACAAGAATGGCTTGAAGATATTGACAATCCCAAGGACGAGCACCGTCATATTTCACATTTGTACGGGCTATATCCGAGTAATCAAATTTCTCCATACTCAAATCCCGAGTTATTCCAGGCAGCAAGAAACACATTGCTTCAACGCGGTGATAAGGCTACCGGTTGGAGTATCGGCTGGAAAGTCAATTTCTGGGCACGTATGCTGGATGGAAACCATGCCTTCCAAATCATCAAAAATATGATTCAACTATTGCCCAACGATCACTTGGCTAAAGAATATCCGAACGGGCGTACCTATCCCAATATGCTGGATGCCCATCCGCCTTTCCAGATTGACGGTAATTTCGGTTATACAGCCGGAGTAGCGGAAATGTTGCTCCAAAGTCATGACGGTGCCGTACATTTATTGCCCGCATTGCCTGATACATGGGAAGAAGGAAGTGTGAAGGGGCTAGTGGCACGTGGAAACTTTACTGTTGATATGGACTGGAAAAACAATGTGTTAAATAAAGCGATCATCCGATCGAATATAGGCGGTACGCTCCGCATCCGGTCTTATGTCCCACTGAAAGGGAAAGGCTTAAAACAAGTAAACGGGAAAGAGTGCTCAAATAGATTATTCGCCACCACTCCTATCAAACGGCCTCTTGTAGCCAAAGGGGTAAGTGCGCAATCTCCCAAACTGCAGAAGGTTTATGAATATGACATCGAAACAAAGACGGGTAAAACCTATATTGTAAATACAATCGAAGGAAAACAATAATACAGAAGAAGGGATAAATCTTTTCTCATGTTACATTATTTACAAACGATGTTACAACATCCGATTGTACTCCCGGAGCCTAACACGGCTCTTTCATTTAAGCTTAGATAAAGGTACATAATTTCCCCACCCACTT
>DXOJ01000635.1 GCA_019412865.1 Bacteroides sp.
CCGCAAAAATACAAATATTATTATTAGTTGCCTAATAATACGAAACGCATTCTCTACTCTTTTTTGGTTATTTAAAGTAGAAATCCAAGAAAAAATGCCAAATTTGCATCCTGAACTAATGATGTTGCTTATGAAATTTGCCATTTTTGGAAATACTTATCAGGCTAAAAAGTCTTCTCATGCTGTCACCTTGTTTAAACTTTTAAAGAAACAAGGAGCAGAGATTGGTATGTGCAGGGAATTTTATCAATTCCTAGTTTCTGAAAATATGGATATTGAAGCAGATCAATTATTTGATGGTGATGATTTTACTGCCGATATGGTAATCAGCATCGGAGGCGACGGAACGTTTCTGAAAGCTGCCCGCCGCGTAGGAAGAAAAGGGATCCCTATTTTGGGAATTAACACAGGACGTTTAGGATTTCTGGCAGATATTTCACCGGAAGAAATGGAGGAAACATTTGATGAAATCCAAAACGGCAGATATAGTGTGGAGGAACGGAGCGTACTTCAGTTAATCTGCAACGACAAACATCTCCAAGATTCTCCTTATGCCCTCAACGAAATAGCTATTCTCAAACGGGACAGCTCCTCTATGATTAGTATCCGGACAGCTATTAATGGCGCGTATCTGAATACTTATCAAGCTGACGGGTTAGTAATTGCCACTCCAACAGGTTCCACAGCCTACTCTTTGAGTGTAGGAGGCCCGATCATCGTTCCTCATTCCAACACTATTGCCATCACTCCGGTGGCTCCACATAGTCTCAACGTCCGCCCTATCGTTATTCGGGATGACTGGGAGATTACATTAGATGTAGAAAGCAGAAGTCACAACTTCCTCGTCGCCATCGACGGGAGGAGCGAAACTTGCAAAGAAACGACTCAACTAACCATTCGCCGGGCAGATTACAGCGTAAAGGTAGTGAAACGTTTTAATCACATTTTTTTCGATACACTCCGCAGCAAGATGATGTGGGGAGCTGACGGAAGACGGTAAGCAGTTCACATTATGCACCGTTATTCCTCATCGCCTAATTCAACTATACGGTACTTAAAAATAGAACTTCTAAAAAAAGGGACATTCAAGCTGTTGGGAATGCAACAATTTTGGGTATAGATTCCAACTAAAGACAAAAAGGGCTGGGATTTACAATCTTCAGAAATCAGATTAACATTATTTTCCCCTATATTTACTCAATAAGATTAAAATATACTGATTACACTTGCAAATCATTCTTTTATAGACAACAGTCATTCATTTTATCAGTTTCTCCTTACCTTTATTTACATACAAACTAGAGAAAAAAATAGCTTCTAATCATTCCTATATGAGTTCCTCACCGAGAAATGAGATGTCCCTCACCGAGGAAGGATAAGTTCCTCGGTGAGGGACATCTCGTTGGTTTTAATCCAACGAAGGCTTCCATGATTAAAAAGCTGCATATTGTCTGCAAATTCATGCTGCGCTCGCCCTATTTTCTGTATATTATTGCAATTATTTATGCAGTTCTTTCCCCAGTTCATCCATAAAAGAACAACTGTTGCCCGAAGAAATATTAAAAACAGACCATCGGGTTAGCTAATATAGAAGAAAATAGAATATCGGTAGAGAAAAAGAATACCCCGATATTAATCTAACATAAAGGTCTGCGAACCAATCAGATTACCACCTTCGAAGATATCAACACGGTAGTTTCCGGCATACAAGAATTCTTCTACATCCCAAAACACATTGATATTCTGTTCTTCTCCGTTATATTCAATATACTTCTTAATTGAATAAACCAATGTACGGTTTTCATAAGGGAAAGTATTGGATGCACTCTTGGTCAGTACATCATTATCGGGTTTGGTAATACGTACATAGATGGTACGTTCACCGTTTTCGGCGGTTATATTCTTCACGACCGTGAAACTGATGGCTAACTTCACCACGTCTTTCACTTTCTTCGCCACTTTACCACGTTTATTGCGTGGTTCGATACGAATATTAGTTGCATCGAGTTGTGCGGCTAGCGTCACCTTCTTATTCAGATTCTTCTTTTCTTCAGAAAGGTTATCGATCTGTCGTGAAGCCTGATTATACTTTTGAGTCACTTCAGCTATGACCTGTTTCTGCTGTGCAGTCAGTTTATTCAGAGAGTCGATCTGATTAATATATCCAATCATTACCTTACGCAAAGTAGCCAACTCATTCTTTAAACGACGAATCTCTGTAGCATTCGTGCTCTTCACTGTACGAAGTTCTTCCAAGAGACGTTGAGTTTTCAATTGTTCCTGTTCCAGTAATTGAGATAAAGAGTCATTAGAAATCGTCATCTTTAACTCATCATATTGTTGTGCAAAACGGGTATATTCGTTTTCCAGATCTTCCTTATCTAATTGGAACTCCTGCACTAACTCCCGGTTAGCTTGTTTTTCGGTAAACAATAAATAAGTAATACCAATAATAGCTATCACCAAGATAGCCACGGCCGCAATAAGAAGGCTTTTTTTACTCATAGTTTCAGTTGTGAATTGATAACGTGCGCAAAAGTAATCATTTCGCAACAGAAGTCAAGCAGAAAAGCAGAGAGTTTTTTTATAACTCCCTGCTAATCCATATAATTTTAACTAATTAGTTTATCAACCCAGTCAAGTTAAGAGACATAATAAAGTCTATAGAGATTGAATCACACATTCCCCCCATCCTTTTATCAAAGAGACTGAAAGATTAATCCCTGCACATCTTCTACCAATTGCTTGAGATCATCCAAATCCAAATATAAAGCATTTTCGCACAATTCCTTATATCTCCGAACTCCAATCTGTTCTACTATATTCTGCACGACTTCTTCACAAGGAGAATTTATCCCATCGGATAAGTTCCACAATTCTTCCACCTTATCTTTGCGCTTAGTAACAAACCGAAATCCCCTTTTCTTCAATTCCTGTACCAACTCTTCTTTCCCGATACGTGCATTCACATGTACGGTTTTATTCTCCAAGAGAACACCTTTTTCATAAGTATCCACCACTTTCTGTATATCACGTTTTATCCTGTCGATCGTTGATACAGGAGGAACAAACTGCCAAAACAATAATGGAATATATCCTTGAGTCAACTCATACAAAGGTTGTGATATTAAATATTCATTTAAATAAGTCCCCTGTACGGAAACCTTTGTTTGCTCCCGATTCTTATACATAAAATACATACCCATATTTGCACCGAGATTATACATATCCATCATATCATGAGTAGCAATCAAAGAATAAACTTGTGCCGGAGTATGTTCATAAATACCTTTTGATATATTATCAATCTGCCTGTTGACAACACCGCTCTCCCAATCGGCCAAGTCCTTACCTTTTTCAAGAGATAACGTATCATAGTCCACGACATTTCTTGATATCGTTTTGATGTCATGCTCTGAACCGGATTGGGTATATAAAATATAAAGAGAGCCGTCTGCATACTCCTGACCATCCACTCCGGTTTTACTAAGTTTCCGACAATAAGATTCACTTTTCACGTCTTCCCCTATGCCTGCGATAATTACATTTTCTACTTCATGTTCTATTATAAACTTCCGATATTCATCAGGCAAAGCCAATAATTTTATCCAGGCAACTCCGACATCATCCATGGAAGCATCATATCCCAATGTCGCATAACAAGGTACTCCAGCTTGCGAGGAATATTCTAATATGGAAGAAATTTCTTTGGTAGAATTGACAGAAACCAAAAAATGTAATGGCAATACAGGAGCCTCCATAGCTGCAGAAAGATAAGGTACCGTCGGTACTCCCGTAGCTATTATCACAGTTTTAAGTTTCTTCGACTTACCCAAATACTCATTATATAAATCTACTGTATGCTGAACGGATTGTTGAAGGAAATCAGGTGTCCCCCATACCGGTTTGGGACCTCCTCCCGGACCAATCTGCCATGTATGGCTCACACCTGCCGTCAGATTAGCTAAAGATTTTTGGACAGCATATTCCGCACTCATCCCACCATCGAGCATAAACACATTCAAACCTTTATATTCCTCTTTAGCGATCTGATAGGTAGTCAACATTCCGGGAATTACCACCCTAAAATAAGAAGAATATGTCAACTGTCCCTCCTCTTTTTGATAAACACCTACGGCTGCAGGCGTAAATTCTGAAGGAACTTCCCAAACAAATGGTTCTCCTCCAATCTCCACAAGAACCGGTTCTCCTTTCTTGGAGAGATATTTCAGTATAATCGTTTTACCTTCTGACTTCCCATCAAAAGTAAACACAACCTTCTCCCCTTGTGAATAAACGAATTTATCCGTCAGCACACGAGCTCCAATCTCTCCTCCTACCAATAGTGCAATGAAGAAAGTTACCATCAATTGTTTTATATTCATTTCGTTAGTTTAAATCTTAAATCCGATGTTATATCAATGTTCTACTAATCTCATATTTCCAACCTGTGCACAAATAGTACGAAGCTCCTCCAATGTCAGGTACTCCATCGACTTAACCGTATTCCGATACTTCTGCACTCCAATACGTTCAATTATATCATAAGCAAATTCTTCAGCCGAACCTATTTTATGATTAATGCGTCCCAAATACTCTTCCGTTTCTCCATCATCTTCCGGATTCCATTTATCTACACTCTGCCTAATTCTAATATTCTCCGAAGTAACACCTCTTGCTATCAGCTCGTCATAAAACTCATAGCGTCTCATATTAGAATTCAGATAGAAAGATCCCTCATACAGATGATCGACAACATCAGGAAAATACCCGGCAATAGCTGGCTTCAGATAACCATCAATACGTTCTACTGTAGAAGCCGCCGAATTAAATTGCCAATATAATAAAGGTACGTATCCAACAAACGCTTCATATTGAGGGTGATTCGTAAGATACTCGTTAAAAATAACTCCATTCACAAAAGGTGCCTGCAACTTGCTTTGATTCTTTTTTATATATTGAAGCGTCAGGAAAGAAGATATATTGTACAAAGCCATCATATCATCAGTCTCAATCGTATAAGCTTTCACATTTGCCATCGCTTGCGCAGAGCCGGATATATTGGTTATCTGATCATCAACAATTCCGCTTTCCCAATCAGATATATACTGTCCTTCACCCAATTTTAACTGATTATAGTCATACAACCGATGTTTCAGTGCGTCAATATCAGCATCCGAACCAAAGTTAGTATACAATATATATAAAGAAC
>DXOJ01000636.1 GCA_019412865.1 Bacteroides sp.
TTCCGGAAGTACGATGCGCATATTAGGTACGCCACCGTCTACGTGAGCCAGCTGCGTTCCCAGTTCGGCCATCTTGTTCACTTCGTCCACACGCTTGCCGGCTAAGAAGTTCAAGCCGTCCAGATTTGCTTCGTCAGAAGGAACTTCCAGTTTGTGGTTAACTTTCTCTACTGAAATCACAGTTTCGAAGATAGAACGTTCGCCTTCCTGAATCCATTGACCCATAGAATGAAGGTCTGTAGAGAAATCTACCGATGCAGGGAAGATACCCTTATTGTCTTTTCCTTCCGATTCTCCGTAAAGCTGTTTCCACCATTCGCTTACATAGTGCAGTTTCGGGCAGAAGTTAACGAGGATTTCGATCTTCTTGCCATTCCTGTACAACTCATTGCGGGTAGCAGCATAAATAGCAGCCGGGTTTTCAGTAAATGCAACGTCCGATCCGCATACTTTTTCCATATCGGCAGCACCGGCAACCAGTTTGTCGATATCAAATCCGGCTACTGCGATAGGCAGCAAACCAACCGGAGTCAGTACAGAGAAACGTCCGCCTACGTTGTCAGGGATGATAAATGTTTTGTATCCTTCTTTGTCAGCTGTAACACGGGCAGCACCTTTTTTAGCGTCCGTCACAGCAACGATTACTTTCTTTGCAGTTTCTTTACCGCGCTGATCTTCACATTGCTTTTTCAGCAAACGGAAAGCAAGAGCAGTTTCGGTAGTAGTTCCTGATTTAGAAATATTGATGACACCGAATTTCTTATCTTTCAGATATTCAGTCAGTTCGTACAGATAATCTTCGCTGATATTGTGTCCTGCATAGATCATGACAGGAGCCGTTTTCTTTTCCTGCAGCCAAGTGAAGCTGTTAGACAAAGCTTCGATTACGGCACGGGCACCCAGATAGCTGCCACCGATACCGGCAACGATTACTACTTCACAGTTATCTCTTAATACTTTTGCTGTAGCGTTCAGGTCGGCTAAGTGTTCTTTAGTGATAGAAGAAGGCAAATGCAACCATCCTAAAAAGTCATTACCTTTGCCTGTACCTTTTTCAAGCATTTCCTGTGCGGCTTTTACTTCAGCTTCGTAAGCAAAAACCTTTTCTTTGGAGATAAATCCAAATGTCTTTTCAATGTTTAAACTAATCATATCGTTCTTGTTTAAAGATTATCTAAAAGAGTCAGTCAGCAATTTAATCTCGATCATTGGTGAGATACGTTCGTATAGGATGTTATACACAGCGTCCAGTATCGGCATATTGACATGATGATGCTTATTGATTTCTTTGATACATTTCGTACCATAGTAACCCTCTGCAATCATTTCCATTTCAATTTGCGCACTCTTCACGGAATACCCTTTACCTATCATCGTTCCGAAAGTACGGTTACGACTAAAGTTGGAGTAGCCGGTCACCAATAAATCCCCCAGATAAACAGATTCATCCACGTTTCTGTTCAACGGATGCACCGTGTTCAGGAAACGATTCATTTCCTGAATGGCGTTAGAAATCAATACAGCCTGGAAGTTGTCGCCATATTTCAGTCCGCTACAGATACCGGCAGCAATGGCATACACGTTTTTGAGCACCGAACTGTATTCGATACCCGCCACGTCATCACTGACAGATGTTTTGATAAAACTGCTTCCCAGACGGCGTGCGAAGATACGTGCCTTGTCTTTATCAGGGCAGGCGATAGTCAGGTAGGAGAGTCGCTCCAAAGCTACTTCTTCTGCGTGGCAGGGACCTGCAAGGACTGCTATGTTTTCTGGTGGCACACCATATTCTTTTGTGAAGTATTCCGATACAATAACGTTGTCATCGGGTACGATTCCTTTGATAGCGGTGATGATAAACTTATCTTTTATCTTGGTTTTCAACTTTTTCAGATGCGCCTTCAGATAAGGAGAGGGAGTGACGAAGATCAGTGTATCCGATTCTTTCACAACATCGTTGATGTTGGAACTGAAAGTGATGCGTCTCGTATCAAATTTCACTCCTGTCAGATAAGCCGGATTGTGCCCTAATCGTTTAAAATCGGCAATGCGGTCGTCTCGCCGCATGTACCAATTGATAGAGTCCTCTTGGGCCAGACACATCTTTGCGATGGCTGTAGCCCAACTTCCTCCGCCCATTATCGCTATCTTGCCGGGTAATTTCATTTGTATGGATTTGGATGAAGAATTTATTAAATTTTCTGTATCCACTCAGTTACGTCGTTTACCGACGGATTGGTCAGTTCTAATTTATATTTCTTGTTAATGCCGCAGATGTCTTGGTGCAGCTTCTGCGGATTGACATCTTTCATGTCGGCAACTGTGTTGTAACCGGCTTTTTGAATCACCGGAACCCAGTCTTCTGCAATTCCCAATTCCATGTATTTGGCAGCAGCGTCTTTTTTCACTACTTTTTCCGGGCGCATTTGCGGGAAGAACAATACTTCCTGAATGGTAGTCTGTCCGGTCATTAACATCACCAGACGGTCGATACCGATACCGATACCCGATGTAGGAGGCATACCATATTGTAAAGCGCGCAGGAAGTCCTGATCGATAATCATCGCTTCGTCGTCTCCCTTGTCGGCCAAACGCATTTGTTCTTTGAAACGTTCTTCCTGATCCAGCGGATCGTTCAATTCCGAGTAGGCATTAGCCAGCTCTTTACCGTTCACCATCAGTTCAAAACGTTCGGTCAGTCCCGGTTTAGAGCGGTGCATCTTGGTCAGCGGAGACATTTCAACCGGATAATCGGTGATGAAAGTCGGCTGGATATATGTGCCTTCGCAGAATTCTCCGAAGATTTCATCAATCAGCTTGCCTTTACCCATCGTCTCGTCGATTTCTTCCATTTTCAGTTCCTTGCAGACTTGGCGGATTTCCTCTTCGCTCTTGCCGTTCAGGTCATATCCTGTCTTCTCTTTGATAGCGTCCAGAATAGGCAGACGGCGGTAAGGAGCTTTGAAGTTGATGGTTTTTCCGTCAACCACTGTTTCTGTGCTACCGTTCACTGCGATACAAATACGTTCCAACAACTTTTCGGTGAAATTCATCATCCAGTTGTAATCCTTATATTGTACGTAGAGTTCCATACAAGTGAACTCCGGGTTATGGGTTTTGTCCATACCCTCGTTACGGAAGTTTTTACCTATTTCATATACACCTTCAAAACCACCAACGATCAGTCTCTTCAGATAAAGTTCTGTTGCGATACGCAGGTAAAGATCCATATCCAGTGAGTTATGGTGAGTGATGAACGGGCGTGCGCTTGCTCCACCGGCAATAGATTGCAGGATGGGAGTTTCCACTTCCGTGTAACCGGCTTCGTCCAAAGCATTGCGCAATGTTTTCACCACAGTGGCACGTTTCAGGAATGTTTCTTTGATACCGTCGTTCACTACCAGGTCCACATAGCGTTGGCGATAACGGAGTTCGGGATCTTCAAAAGAGTCATAAGCTACCCCGTCTTTGTACTTAACGATAGGCAACGGTTTGATAGACTTTGCAAGTACAGTCAGTTTCTTAGCATGGATACTGATTTCACCCATCTGTGTGCGGAACACGAAACCTTCGATACCGATAAAGTCACCTAAGTCGAGCAGGCGTTTGAATACAGCGTTGTACAGTTCCTTGTCTTCTCCCGGGCAGATATCATCACGGGTGATGTACACCTGAATGCGACCTTTAGAGTCTTGCAATTCAACGAAAGATGCTTTACCCATCACGCGGCGGCTCATGATACGACCGGCTACGGAAACTTGGCGTGGCTCCTCATCGTCTTTAAATTCAGCTTTAATATCTGTAGAGAAAGCATTGGTTACATACTCTGCTGCTGGGTACGGATCAATACCCATCGCACGAAGCTCATTCAGGCTGTTGCGTCGAATGATTTCCTGTTCACTTAGTTCTAATATATTCATTTCGTTATGTATTAACTCAATTT
>DXOJ01000637.1:0-1059 GCA_019412865.1 Bacteroides sp.
TTATAGGATGAGCAGTCTGGAGGTGCTTAGAAAGATCAGGCTTAGAAGCGCCCTCAAGGGCCTAGGGCTTCATTTTAAGCAGCCGCCAATACTCGAATATGTTATGAAGAATGACGGCTGTACCCAAAACGATATCGCTGAAGCCCTTCACGTTACGCCCGCATCCATAGCAACTAGTACAAAACGAATGCAGCACGCAGGGCTTATGACCAAAAGAGCGGATGAAACAAATCTGAGATGCAACCGGCTCACCCTTACGGATAGGGGCATGGAGCTAGTCAAAATGAGCAGAAGCAAATTTGACAGCGTAAACGAAAGCATATTTGAGGGCTTTTCTGAGGATGAGCTTGAGCTTTTTGCTAATATGCTGGACAGAATGCTTGCTAATATTTCTGACGACAGCGCATATGAATTGGATTTAAGGCAGCTCATTGCGATTGAAGAGGAATTGAGCGGGGAGGAATGCGATATATGATACGTAAACTGCTTCCATATGCTAAGGGATATGGATTCAAATCGGTTTTAGCCGCAATAACCATAGTGGTTGAGGTTCTTCTCGAAGTATATATACCCTTTGTAATGAAGGATGTAATTAATATCGGTATAGCAAACGGCGACATAAGCTACATAATACAGCGGGGCCTATTAATGGTAGGGCTGGCGGTGTTTTCGCTGGGTTTTGGCGTATTAAGCGCGCGCCTGGCGGTAGTAGCCAGCACCGGATTTGCTAAGAATCTCCGTAAAGGATTGTTCTACAAGGTACAGGATTTCTCCTTCAAAAACATTGACCATTTTTCTACTTCAGGATTAGTCACACGTATGACAACAGATATCACAAATATCCAGATGGCATACATGATGAGTATCCGTCTTCTTGCAAGAGCACCATTTATGATTATCTTATCATGGATCATGACACTGCTCCTCAACAAGACAATTTCACTCTTGTTCCTGATCGTAATCCCGCTTCTTGGAGGAACACTGATCTACATTGCCAAAAAAGCACACCCACATTTTATCAAAGTATTCGACGAATACGATGTACTGAACAACTCCGTC
>DXOJ01000637.1:1069-2145 GCA_019412865.1 Bacteroides sp.
TTTGTCCGCGAGGATTATGAAATTGACAAGTTTCACGACATTTCCAAATATGTATACAACCTTTTCACAAAAGCTGAGAAAATTGTTGCCTGGAACTCACCGGTCATGCAGTTTACCATGTACTCGGTCGTTCTGATCATGGTTCTGATTGGAGGCAAGAGCATCATTGCCGGCACTATGGAGACAGGCGAACTTACAAGTGTCATCGTTTATGCACTGCAGATCATCGGATCTCTGATGATGGTTACATTTGTATTCGTTATGATCATGATCGCGGAGGCATCTTCTGACCGTATCACTGAAGTCATGAATGAAATTCCGGAAATGCAAGATCAGCCTGATGCAGTGACAGAAGTTCCAAACGGAGACATTGTATTCGACCATGTAGACTTCAGCTACGCAGGTGAAGGCGGAAATTTATCTCTGAAAAACGTTAATCTTCATATTGAGTCCGGACAGACTATCGGTATCATCGGTGGAACCGGAAGTGCAAAATCTTCCCTTGTCCAGCTCATCCCAAGACTTTACGATGTCACAAAAGGACATGTCAAAGTCGGTGGCATTGATGTTCGTGATTATAGCCTGGAATCCCTGCGCGACCAGGTATCCATGGTTCTTCAGAAAAATGTACTGTTCTCTGGAACCATTTATGAAAACATCCGCTGGGGTGATGAAACTGCAAGCGATGAAGAAGTCAAACGTGTATGTAAGCTTGCGCAGGCTGACGGATTCGTTCAGGAGTTCCCGAACGGTTACAATACAAAAATCGTACAGGGAGGTAACAATGTATCCGGTGGTCAGAAGCAGCGTCTGTGTATCGCAAGGGCGCTCCTTAAGAAACCAAAGATCCTGATTCTGGATGACTCTACCAGTGCAGTAGATACAAAGACGGATGCCCTGATTCGGAAAGCATTTCGCGAGGAAATTCCGAACACCACCAAGATCATCATTGCACAGCGCGTTTCTTCTATCGAAGATGCTGACCAGATCATCGTTCTGGATGGTGGACAGATCATGGGAATCGGAACATCTGAAGAATTATTAAAAACAAATGAAATTTATACAGAAGTATATGA
>DXOJ01000638.1 GCA_019412865.1 Bacteroides sp.
TGTTCTTGAACAGTGAGAAGTATCAATATGACTTTATACCTGAGTAGTTACCTTTAGAGTATGTAGTAACAAAACGTGTGTTCGGTTTTGACAAGGACAAAAACGAAAAGTATGTAGCAAAATCGGTTCGTTCCGGTAAGGTGAATTTTGCAAAGATGTGTCGCAAGGTGAGTCAGCTTTGTGGTGTCCATCGTAAGGTGGTTGATTTGGTGGTCAGCGGTCTGGTAGATAAAATGGCCGAGGATATTGACGATGGAAAGAGCGTTCAGTTGGGTGAGTTCGGTATTTTCAGTCCTACTATCCGTGCCAAGAGTGCGGATGATGAGAAAGATGTTTCGTCCAAGTCGATCGTTCAAAGAAAAATTATTTTTTATCCGGGAAAAATCTTTAAGGATACGTTGGAAGATATGAGTATCACCCGTCGTGTGGAGATTGAAACGGATTATACGGATGGAAGTAGTAACGGTGGTAATAATGGTGGCAATCCTGATTCCGGTGATGATGGTAAGGGAGATAACGGGGAAGCACCGGATCCGGCTGCATAATTTAGTTAGTTTTGTCTTAAAAGTGTCTTTAGAGTAGTAGTGATGCACAGAGAATCGATTTATGATCGGTGATCTGTGCATCTTTTATTGTATATATGTCAGTAAAGCATTTCTTAAAAAAATAAATGCGAACATAAAACAATTTGATTTGTTATTTATAACAAATGGATCTATATGGAGATGCTCTTCTTACATTATGATGTAAAACATCTCTTTATTTCTATTTTTTAAGGTGATTATTTGACTATATGTCAGTTTAAACCTTTATATTTGTATATGTGAAGTTAACCGAAGAAAAAATCACTTATTATTGGCTATGATGAAAAAGGAAATTAAATTCAGTCTTGTTTATCGGGATATGTGGCAATCTTCCGGTAAATATCAACCTCGGGTTGATCAGCTTGTCCGTATTGCTCCTTTGATTATTGAGATGGGTTGTTTTGCCAGAGTTGAAACAAACGGCGGTGCTTTTGAGCAAGTGAATCTGTTGTACGGCGAAAATCCTAATAAGGCCGTCCGTGCTTTTACCGCACCTTTTAAAGAAGCGGGTATTCAAACGCATATGCTTGATCGCGGATTGAATGCGTTGCGCATGTACCCGGTTCCGGCAGATGTGCGTAAACTGATGTATAAAGTCAAGCATGCGCAAGGAGTGGACATCACACGTATCTTCTGTGGGCTGAATGAAACGAGAAATATCATTCCTTCCATTAAATATGCTTTGGAAGCAGGTATGATTCCGCAGGCAACTCTTTGTATCACCTATTCTCCGGTGCATACCGTTGAATATTATGCTCGAATTGCCGATCAGCTGGTTGAGGCTGGTGCACCTGAAATTTGTTTGAAAGATATGGCAGGTATTGGTCGCCCGGGTATGTTGGGGCAACTGGTCAGGACCATCAAGGAAAAACATCCGGATGTATTGATACAATATCATGGTCATAGTGGGCCGGGATTGTCTATGGCATCCATCCTCGAGGTTTGCGAGAATGGTGCGGATATTATTGATGTGGCTATGGAACCCATGTCTTGGGGTAAAGTGCATCCGGACGTAATCTCGGTACAGGCAATGTTGAAAGATTTAGGTTTTCAGGTTCCGGATATTAATATGAAAGCATATATGAAGGCTCGTGCGATGACGCAGGAATTCATTGATGACTTTCTGGGTTACTTCATGGATCCTACCAACAAATATATGTCTTCGCTTCTACTGAAATGTGGTTTGCCGGGTGGCATGATGGGTTCCATGATGGCAGACCTGAAAGGAGTGCATTCCGGCATCAATATGATATTAAGGAGTAAGAATGAGCCGGAACTTAGTCTGGATGATCTGCTTGTGATGCTTTTTGATGAAGTGGAATATGTATGGCCCAAGCTGGGTTATCCTCCTTTGGTGACTCCTTTCAGCCAGTATGTGAAAAATGTTGCATTAATGAATCTTATGCAGCAGGTAAAAGGGGAAGAACGTTGGACAATGATAGATAACCATACTTGGGATATGATTCTGGGTAAAAGTGGACGTCTTCCTGGTACGCTTGCACCGGAGATTATAGAGTTGGCGAAATCTAAAGGATATGAATTTGTCGATACCGACCCGCAGTTGAATTATCCGGATGCTTTGGATGAATATCGAAAGGAAATGGATGAAAATGGCTGGGAATATGGAGAGGATGACGAAGAACTTTTTGAACTGGCTATGCACGATCGCCAGTATCGTGATTATAAGTCCGGGGTTGCCAAAAAGCGTTTTGAGGAAGAGTTGCAACATGCTAAGGATGCGGCAATGGCAAAGAACGGGTATTCGGAAGAGGAAATTAAGAAGTTGAAACGTGCCAAGGCAGATCCGGTTATTGCCCCTGATAACGGACAGGTACTTTGGGAAGTTTCCGTAGAGGGACCATCCATTGCTCCATTCATCGGGCGTAAATATCAGCATGACGAAGTCTTTTGTTATCTTTCCACTCCGTGGGGGGAATATGAAAAGATTCTAACCGGATTTACCGGACGTGTGGTGGAGATATGTGCACAGCAAGGTGCGACTGTACATAAGGGAGATGTAATCGGTTATATTCTACGAAGCGATATTTTTGCGTAGACTCTTATAAGAGTTAGGGTATAGGTAACTCAATAAAGAATTTTAGGGGAGTGTCTAACAAGTCCCTTTTTAGACAGCCCCTTTCTTTTGCGTATAAATTCAATGTAAAGACGATCATGAAAATTCTTATGTGTTGTAATTGAATGGATATTTATCGGTAGTAGAATGGAATGTTTAATATGGAATGAGCGTATTTTGTAAAAAATGCGATGGTCAGAGCAAAAAAAGCGGACTTATTTTGTTCTTTCTATAATTAAGTACAACTGCTTGAATTTCACGATTGGACGGCCAAGGTAGCTGGAGGTGCTGTAACCGTTCGCTTTTGCCCAATCTACGACTTTGTTACGCAGCTTTTCCGGATAGTAGATTGTAAGTAGTTTTTTCTCTATCTGGTCTCTCCATGACTCTGGTAAACTTATGTTGCTAAGGTGGCTAATTGAGGCAATGCCAAGAGCGAGAGCAACGACACTATGGGTGAAATCTCCACTTTCAGGTGTGGGCTCTATCTGTAAATTCTGTTTCACTCCATCCACGAGGCTCTTGATAGCAAGAATATCTTGGGTGAGGTTGAGCTCTGAGATGAAATCAACCTCTACTTTTGCTAATTGATGAAATAGATCTCCTTTCTCTGCGCCAAGTAGTTTTAAACCCCAATCAATTTGGAAACGCAGAGATTCTACAGCTCTCTTTATACTGAGAGCATCTTTTTTCTTTGGATTTTTTTTGTATGCCATGACGAATAGAATGTTAAAATGAGTGTGCAAAAATAATGGTGAAGTATGCAGAAACGTTGCACACATAAAAAAAAATGCTATAAATTAATATATTTAGGTGGTATGCAGTTTTTTTGCATACAAAAAAGTTAACTTTGTACTAAATAAGATTATGAATTCTACCCTATAAAACATGCTATCAAGATATCTAAAGTAGGAAAAACAATTAGATGAGATATACAAAAAGGGGTTAAGCAATTGAATAATAGAAAATAGTAATAATATTTTGAAAATCACGGAAGTTTAGAAAATGATAAGTAAAACCTTTAACCGCTATATCTGGTTGCTCAACACGCTGCTTCAGCATCGCAGATTAACTTTTGAGGAGATAAGCTGTCGATGGAAAGATAGTTGTCTCGGTGATGGTAGACCGCTTGCATTACGTACATTCCACATGCATAGAGAAGCTATTGCAGAACTTTTTGGTGTAGAGGTCGAATGTGATACATCCAGCTATGAGTATTATATTTCTTCTTCCAGTCAACTGAAAAATGACAAGACTCGTCAGTGGTTGCTTAACTCCTTCACTGTGTCTAATATGATAGAAGCAGGGCGCAACATGAAAGATCGAATTTTGTTTGAGGAAATTCCTGAAGGAACTGAATATCTCCAAACAGTCATAGATGCAATGCAACGAAAAAAGGAACTGAAGATTGATTATAAACCTTTCAATGGTCATCAGTCAATATTTCACTTGCAGCCATACGCTATGAAGGTTTACCATCAGCGTTGGTATGTAGTCGGCTATCTCAAAGAGCAGGAGGGAATAAGGAATATTGCCCTTGATCGTATTTTGGAAATGGAATTGACAGATGACTCATTTATACTCCCCAATGATTTTGATGCAGAAGAATATTATGCTCATACAGTTGGCATATTTGTCAATGACAAATTGAAGCCACAGAAAGTAGTTGTTCGGGTATTCGGTGTTCATGTAGAGTATATGCGTTCTCTGCCACTGCATTTCTCTCAACAAGAGATAAAAACAGAACACAAAGAGTACAGCGACTTTGAATACCAACTTTGCTTAACTCCAGAGCTAACAAGTCAGTTACTTGCTATGGGTGAAAAGATCGAAGTTATGGAGCCAATAGGGCTGCGTGAAGAAATTAGAAAAAGACTTTTTGCTGCCATAAATAGATATAAATAGGAAAATAATGGCGTGCAGAGTCTTAGCAGAGATCAATATACACAGTTATAAACTCTAAATGAAGAAATTGGAAATGGTTAATAATTACACAATAAAAACAACCTATTACGATAGGAAAATGGATGAAAAGTTGCTAACCCAAATAAACGAGCGGTTTCCTTGGATCATCAGTTATGTTAAATCACATAATTGTTTAGATTTCCAGACTGGAAATGATCCTAAAACTAATCGTTCTTGGTTTTCTATATATAGAGGTACTGGACGTATACTAACCTTTCGTAGTCATTCGGGTAAAGTTAATGAAATATGTGATGTAGCCGAGGCTTACAAAGAATTAATGCAACCAGATTTTTTTAGAAATCCAACACCGGATCAGTTTGACACATATTTAGCGAAAATCGCTTCCACGGAAAAATTCAAAAGATACTATAAAGATACAGAGGTTCGCAATGAAGGATATTATCAGACATTAATAGGACGTCGTTATACGTTCGAAGTTAAAGATACCGATGATTTTATTCTTTTTGACAAGGAGCTAGTTATCGGTTTTAAAACAAAAGGCATAAAAGATGAATGGAATAAGGAAATCGTAGACCAACAAACATTGAAAATTGAACAATTAAGAAAGACGTACAATGGAACACTCCCTGAAGAAATAAAACCTGAGTATGGTGAATTTGACTTCCTTGGTCTAAATACTAATGGAGATATATTGATAATGGAACTTAAACAAAATGATCCTGCTAAGACTGCATTGTCGCCCATTCAAACTTCATATTACTATCTACAGTTTCAAAAATTAGCTAGAGAAGATGATAAGTTGTACCAACGAATAAAAGCAATGATCGAGCAAAAAATAGATTATGGACTTATCGGTTCCAATTACAAAAATAAAATACCATTAAAGCTTTCCGGAAGAATAATACCGTGTGTAATTGTAGGAGAAGACAATAGACTATCTGAAACAATCTGCGAAAGATATAGATTTATTCGTGATTTATTTTTACCGGAAATGAAAGCATACACATGCACATCCGAGGTTGAGGGTACTCTCGTTACATCAGAAAACTTAGAAACAGAATGAATCTTATTATTCATCGTGGGGCTGACCAGATAGGTGGTTGTATTACAGAAATATCGACCGAGAATTGTAAAATTCTTATAGACTTCGGTAGCAATCTTCCTGGTTGCAAAAAAGAAGAACTGACAGAAGAACAAGTAAAATCAATCATAGGAAATGCTGATGCTGTATTCTATACACATTATCATAGTGATCATGTTGGTTTGCACCATCTGATACCAACAAATGTCCTTCAATATATAGGAGTAGGAGCAAAAGAAGTTATGCTCTGCAAATATGACGCTTTGAGGGGGCACGGAGATTACTCCAAACAGATTGAAGCAATAGAGCGTATGGAAACCTATTGTGCGGCAAAACGTATTGATGTCAGTAAGAAAGGGAAGATTTTCGTTACTCCGTATTTTGTTAGTCATTCTGCTTTTGATGCATATATGTTCTTGATAGAATGTGAGGGAAAGAAGATATTGCACACAGGAGATTTTCGCAGACATGGCTATATTGGCAAAGGTCTTTTTCCTACTTTGAAGAAGAATGTGGGAGAAGTTGACATACTTATAACAGAAGGAACAATGTTAGGAAGAAGTCAAGAATGTGTGATTTCAGAGAGCGAAATACAGAAGAATATTATAAAGGCATTGCGTGAACACAAGTATGTCTTTGCCTTGTGTTCGTCAACTGACCTTGACCGGCTTGCAACATTCCATGCGGCGTGTAAAAAGACTGGACGTATATTCTTAGTTGATGAGTATCAAGATAGGGTACTTAATGTATTCACGAAATATGCAGGATGCAAATCTGATTTATTCCAGTTTAATGCTTTCAAGCTAATCAGTTATAGAGCTGTCAATGTTAGAAGCAAGCTACAGAAGGAAGGGTTCTTAATGCCAATTCGAATGAGTAGTGGCTATTTGCTTAAGGGAATGCTCGATATATATAATGATGAAAAACCGTGGTTGATATATTCTATGTGGGGTGGCTATGCAAAAGAGGGTAAAGACTACACAAACAGCGATGTTATAAATATCCGTAATCTGTTTGGCGATAGAATATTAGATGGAACAATGGATGGTGTTCACACAAGTGGACACGCTGATGTTGAAACATTAAAAGAAGTCTGTCAAACTCTTCATCCTCGTATTGGGGTCATACCTATACATAAAGATGAGAACTCACGATATGATAGCATTAGTGGAATTTCTTCATACTTTATATTCGACGAAGGTGATGTTGACATACATGACATTCATATTTCTGTAAAATGAAAATACTTCAAATTTCTGATACACATAATCAGCATCGGCAGTTGACCGATCTTCCAGCTGCTGATGTCATTGTACACTGTGGCGACTTTACGGACAATGGTACAGAGGAAGAAGTGCTTAACTTTCTCAACTGGTTCATCGAATTACCCTATCCTCACAAAATCTTCATAACTGGTAATCATGATCTTTGCCTTTGGGAGGCTGAAGGCATTGAAGATTTGCCTAACAATGTATACTTCCTTCAAGATTGTGAATGTGAGATTGATGGTATTAAGTTCTTTGGTTTGGCATATAACCATCCTGAGACTTTGATACCAAATGATGTTGACGTGCTCATTACTCATGAACCTCCTATCATGATACTTGATGAATCAGCAGGAATTCACTGGGGAAATGCATTACTTCGAAACAAGGTTTATGAGGTAAAGCCACATTATCATTTGTTCGGCCATGCTCATGAAGGATATGGTACATTCAAGGATGAGCACATCATTTTCTCAAATGGGGCAATACTTGATGACAACTACAACTCTTGCCATAAACCTAAACTGATCATTTATAAATAGCCAAATTATAGTTCTCCTGATGGTTATAAACAACAAAAAGTGTATATGCTAAGGTTAACTGAAAAGATGAAGTCGGATTATATTTTGATCGTATTGGCATTGACATATATTCTATTTGTATTTTATTGATAGTTAACTATATCTATTCCTGTTCTGGTATCATTCCTAAAATGATATGCCTTTCCTCTCCTGATTCTGGAAGACGGAAGGATAGGCGATACATCGTCTTAGAGATTTCTCTAGGCGTTTTACGTAATTATGTTCTGTACTTTTAATGGATATAACTAACACGGTTGTTAATAATGGATTCGGCAGCATAATTAGGCTATTTATGTTTTGAAGTAGAATTTAGAGTAGTAGGTGTACAGGGGATCGATGAAAATTCGATGGCCTGTGCATCTTTTTTCAATTAGTGATACCACAAAATATGATTAAGAATTTGCTAATTCCAATATTAATTTTAATATTTGCATTATAACAATAGTGTCAGTTGAAAACAAAAGATGAAATAATCGCTATTCTCCGGAATTTTAAGGAAGAATTTGGGGAGAGATATGGAATTGAAAAGTTAGGACTTTTTGGTTCTGTGGCTCGTGGTGAGCAGAAAGAGGATAGTGATATTGATATTTGTGTAAAGCTTCAAGATCCGGATTATTTTACTCGAATGGAAATAAAAGAGTCATTAGAAGAGCGTTTTAATGCAAAAGTGGATGTCGTGTCTTTAACTGCAATTATGCGTAGTTTATTCCGCAATCATATAGAGAAAGATGCAATCTATATCTAATGCTGACATATTGGATATGCTTCTTTTTGTAGAAGAACGTATTAATACAACTATAGAAAGATGTGGTAGTGTTATTTCTGTAAATGATTTCTTAGCTTCTCCTGATAAGATGGATATTTTTGATGCAACTTGTATGCGTTTGCAAACCATAGGTGAAACTGTTAAGAATATAGATAATCTGACTAATCATGAATTATTGATAAATTATGCCGGTACTCCATGGAGGAGCATCATTGGACTGCGCAATATTATTTCTCATGAATATTTATCTATTGACCCCGAAGAAATTTTTAAAATAGTAAAAGTGCATCTGCCTGGATTGCTTCTTGCAATTCAGCAGATCAGGAATGATATTGCTGCTAGTATATGAGACCTTTGTAGCTTTCCTATTTTTTATTATGCAAACGGTAGTCTTTAGGTGCCACTCCCATCCGCTTTGTAAACTCCTTATAGAAATGTGATCTATTCATAAATCCACTTCGATACATAATTTCTTCAATAGTGAGTGAAGTGGTAACAAGTAGTTTTGTCGCAAAGTTGATTCGTTGTTCTTTAATGAAATTCTTTGGTGGAGACAGATTTAATTGTTCGAATTTACGATATAAATTGCGGATGCTGATTTGTAAGCTGCTGGCAAGTTCTTGGGGGGTAAATTCATTATTACTGATGTTCTCTGCGATAATTCGCATCGCTTTTTCCATAAGCTCTTTATCTTCGCGGTCGACCAACTGTCCCGATATAAATTCAAAGGCGCTGGCTGATGTCGAGTAATAAGTTTCCAGATTCTTGCTTTTTTCCAGAAGTTTGGTTACGACAGTTTTTAGGTAGTTGACATCAAAAGGTTTGGTTATGTATATATCGGCGCCCGAGTTGACACCTGCTACCTTATCGCTATTATCATTTTTGGCCGAAAGGATGATAATAGGGATATGCATTAAATGCTGATTCTGCTTTATTTGTCTGGTCAATGTAATTCCGTCGATTCCAGGCATCATAATATCAGTAATGACAAGGACGGGGCTATATTTCTTTAATACTTTCATCCCCTCTTCTGCATTCTCGGCAGTTAAAACGGTATATTCTTCCTGGAATATGTCTTTTATCATCCATAAAATATCTTTGTTGTCATCAATGACAAGAATGGAAGGTAGAGAAGATAAGATAGCAAGATCGTTGTCTTCTGTGAAACTGTTTGCCGAGGTTATGGACTCTACAGAATGTTTCTTCTCCTCTTCCGGAGATTCTTTCGCATGGTTGTCTACTTCCAGACAAGGCAGTGTCACAGTGAAGCAAGTATAATCATTTTCAATGCTTTCTACCTCAATAGTTCCTTTGAGTAGCACGGCCATGCTATAAGCAATAGCCAACCCCAATCCGTTGCGGGCAGATAATTCGTTCACTGAATTCTCTGTTATGTTATCTAAGATAGTATATCTATTGAAAATATTGGAAATGTCTTTTTCCGGTATTCCCTTTCCGGTATTGTAGACCGAAAAGATTAGCTTACTTTCTGCTATATACATTCTGATACGTATGGTGCCGCGGGGCGGAGTATATTTGAAGGCATTCGAGAGCAGGTTGTTGGCGATTTTAACGAAGCAACTTTCGTCGCTATTCCATATCAGGGTATTGTCGAATTCGGCCTCAAACTCAATATGGTTCCTTTCGGAAATATCAGTGAAAGATTCCATCATTTCTTTGACAATTATTCCAAGAGGCAACTGTTTAATCACACATATCTTGTTCCCGGTTTCCATCCGTCGGAAGTCTATAATTTCTTGTATAAGCCCATTGAGCCGTTCGGTATTCGATTTGATTAAATTAGCATATTTCTTAATGGATGAAGATGCCTCCTTACTATCGATTATTCTGATGCAGGGACCGTATATAAGCGATAGGGGAGTACAGAATTCATGTGTGATATTAGTAAAGAATCGCAATTTACTTTCATACATCTCTTCTTTATATTTTTCGGTTAACTGACGAGCTACGGCAACCTTGCGCTGTTTATATTTCCTCTTTAAAAAGAGATAAACTATCCAAATACCTCCTCCGATGAGCATTACGTATATGATTTGGGCATAAATGGAGCTATACCATGGAGGAAGAATTTGTATGGCTATTGATTGAGTTGGGATGTCGGTGCCTAAACCGTCATTGTACTTGACATGAAGTATATATTCTCCCGGACTGATATTGGTGAATTGTGCTTCATTTGATTGTGCGTGCATCCAGACATTACTGAAATTTTCGAGTTTATACGAATAGGTCCCATTTTCACCGTTAATGAAATCCATAGCCACAAATTGAATCGTGAAAAAGTTTTGGCGGTGCTTCAACACTAACTGATTACCTTTTGATTCTTGTTTCTCAAAGTCACTTATATTGTATTGCTTATTGAATATCCTCAAGCCGGTAAAGTATATTTCGGGCTGATATTTTTTCTGAAAATCATCCCCTTTATTAATCCAGACCAAACCATTGACTCCTCCGAAAAAGGATGAGGAATCGGACAAGCGCTTGAAGTAAGCATTATCGCTGTATTCAACTACTTTTATTCCGGATTTGTTATTGAAGTTTCTGAAAGTCCTTTTTTCAGGATCAAACAGGATAAGCCCCGCATTGGTACTTAACCAGAGTTTACCCAGATGGTCTTCAGTGATACCATGAATTGTATTGTTGGGCAGTCCGTGTGTCTCGTTGATGTTTTCATAAGCAAAGTTTTCTCCACTTTTTAATGACATACGTATTAGGCCATAACTTGTTCCTATCCATAATGTGCCTTTATGGTTGTAATGGAAACAAAGTACATCGTTCATGGGTGCGATGCCGTTGTCTTCAAAACTGAAATATTTACTGTTGGAAGTTTGGGTATTAAAGCGTATGATTCCATTTCCCCGCATTCCTATCCACATGATGGAGTCATTTTCAAAACATAATGCATAAATCTGATTGAACCGATGTTTGTTTTTGACATTAAAGGTATATCGGTCGATATCATCCGTATACAATTTATATCCGTTCTTTCCGATCCGGATTCTGAAGATTTCGTTTCCTGCACCTACCCATAGTAATGAATCGGTATCTGTCAGGATAGAATGTACGTATTTTATGGGGAGTCCGGTCCGGTTTTCCAGTGTGTGTATTTTATGGTCTGTGCGATTATAATAATTCAGATTAGGTCCGTCAGAACCAATCCAAAGTAAGCCGTTGGGGGTAGAAGCAAAGGCAAAGATAGCATTGTTGGATAGTCCGTTGGCTGTAGTGTAATGTATGACGTTGTCTTGTGAGTAATTTTGTGACTGATAGTCCTTGATGTGTATGATTCCATTGTCTTTCGTTCCAAGCCAGAGGTTATTGTCGTCATCTGCGTAAACAGCTCTCACCGGGCGTTTCTTTTCAATAGGTAGTTCCGTCAGATTAATGCCGTTGAAAGTATATTCATCCTTTGTCATCGCGTAGACTCCCTGTCCGTCGGTCCCTATCCAGACAATATCCTGTTGCTGATCTTTCCATAGGGAAAACACTCCGCAATCAATTCTGATCCTTTCCGGCAGATAATTCCCTTGATTGTTATTCAATCTGATTAAGCCATTTGAATTAAATGCGATCAGAATATCTTCATTATCATATATGATGGAGGAAATTCCTCCATTTTCCATCATTAGTTTCTCGATATTGCAGATGAATAGTTGTTGATCTCCTTTTATTTCAAATATATTTCCCTTTTGGTCTACGATTATTAGTTTATTGTCACTTTTAAACAGATAATCAATAGCATCCTCATGTCTGAAATCGGCATGAGGCATGATAGTCGGTTCTCCATCTGTTGATTCATGAATGCTGTATCTTTTTAAGGTGCCTTTATACAGAATCCAGATAATGCCATCCTCGTCGACTGTCATTCCGGACACATTACTTTTGGTTATTTCCGGATCGATGGGCAGGTTTATGAACTTTTTCTGCTCATCCTGATAGAGTGATATAAATCCCGTATGCCCCAGAATATATAAATGTGAATGTGTATCGGTGGCAAAATGGCAATCCTCATTAAACTCTTCGTAATACTCTTCTATACTATTGCGGCGCTGATTGAATTTATTCAGTCCCCATTTGGTGCTAAGCCATATATAATCGGCAGACGTTTCCAGGATTTTCCTTATGACATTACTGGATAGCCCGGTCGAATTATTGATTGCAGGTTTGTAAGTCCGTATATTATGTCCGTCATAGACATTAAGACCGTCATAAGTACCGATCCAGAGAAATCTTTCGTCATCTTGCATGATACAGATGACGGAACTGTTGGAAAGTCCGTTGATACTGTTAATCTGTCTCAAATTGTATGCATGGGCAGACAAACTAGAGAGACAGGTAAAGATTACCATGATATAGACTATGGGATTCTGCATACTTTTTATTTTTTCTCAAAAGTAATGATTGCAGTTGTTAAAACCTACGGCAAATTCTCGGATTATATGCCTGTTTTTGCCAAATATGTACTCAATACTGCCTTTTTTAATTCCAATCATGTTTGTTTAGTCACAGTAAATTGTATTTTTGGCCAAGGTATTCATTGTTGCTTAAAAAAACAGCCTCGCCAAAATGCGCTTTTATTAGGCAGAAATGGAAACATAGTTCAGGATTTTAATCACCACATTTGCATCCAGACAAGAGTGTTGTTGTCTTTGTTATCTGGATTATTAAAATCAATTTGTTAACCGATGAAAAAAAATCAATTCAAGAGCTATCTGGCTAAATCATGGAAAAGAAAGATCTTATCTGTTGTATCTTTGCTTTTGTTTTATTCCTATGGAACACTCGCTTTGGCGCAGACGAACGCAATTACAGGTTGTGTGGTCGATGCGGATACGGAAGAACCTTTAATAGGTGTCACTGTAAAGATACTCGGGACTGCTCAAGGAACAGTCACTGATATTTCGGGAAATTATGCGATAAATGTCTCAAATGGAGCAACGCTGGAATTCAGCTTTGTCGGGTATAAGACTGTTACGCATGCCGTAGGCACCAAGAAACAGATTAATGTAGCCTTACGGTCTCAATCGTATGAGATTGATGATGTAGTTGTAATTGGTTATGGTACAGTGAAGAAAAGCGATTTGACTGGTGCTGTAGGATCTGTATCTGCTAAACAATTAAAAGAAGTAACCGTAACAAATCCCCAGTTGGCACTGCAGGGACGTGTTCCTGGCGTTCAGGTCACTCAAACAGACTTCTCTCCCAGTGGAGGTCTTGAAATCCGTATACGTGGTACGCGTTCATTTCAAGCCTCGAATGATCCGCTTTATGTAGTGGACGGGATGATGCTTTCTACAGGATTGAGCTTCCTCGATCCGGGTGATATTGAGAGTATAGATGTATTGAAGGATGCGTCGGCTACCGCCATTTATGGTTCGCGTGGTGCAAATGGTGTTGTTATTGTCACTACGAAACGGGGAAAAGAGGGGAAACCACAGGTGGATTATAACAGTTATATCGGATTTCAGACTATTGGCCGGAAACTGGATATGATGAATGCAGCCGAGTGGATCGAATATATGCGTGAATCTCATCGTCAGGCTAAAGGAAATCTTAAATATGACAGTCCGGTAGCCAACATGGAACAGGATATGAATATGTTGAGGTTTAACGAAGACCAATATGTATTGCGTACGGTGATGATGGGATGGAATGAAGACGGAACATATTGGGACCCCAATAAGGTAAGAGGATTTGACTGGGTTGATGCGGTTACTCAAAATGGTTTCACTCAAAATCATAACATTAATGTGCGTGGAGGTTCGGCGAAGACGCAATATTCTTTCGGGGCAACCTATACAAATACGGATGGTGTTGTGAAAAACCGGGGATTTGAGAGAATTACCGCACGTTCGGCCATAGATACCCAAATCAGTAGCCGGTTTAAAGCTGGGGTTACCTTCCAGTATTCACATTCATTGGAAGACCTTGATACCGGTTTATATTCAAATGCCTCCAAGATGTGGCCCGCTTCTTTCCCTCTTGACGAAGATGGTAACTATATAGAGCTGCCCGGTAATGATAATAGTAATTACAACATATTATATGATCTTGTTGATGGAGCTGTAGTACGCCAGCGTAAAAGAGACCGGGTATTAGCCAATGTCTATCTGGAAGCTAAAATTATCGACGGTTTATCATTCAGATCCAGTTTCAGTTATGATTATGATATGTATGTGGATGGTGACTTCAGAGCTTCCAAGACAAGAGCGAACACCGGAGGAGATAACACTGCAAGTGTATCAAACCGTAGAGCGTATGCTTATACATTGGATAATATGCTGACGTATACGAAGACTTTCGGAAGTATTCATAATCTTACTGCCACTGTTGTTCAGTCTATCGAGGGGTCCAGTGCGGAAACATCCTATATCAGTGCAAAAGGGATTCCAATTGATGTTCAAAAATGGTATAACTTGTCTTCTGCCAATGAAGTAACCTCTGTAAGCAGTGATCTTACCGAGCGTCGTTTGGCTTCATTCCTGGGAAGAGTGCAATATAGTTTGAAAGATCGTTATTTGCTGACTGCATCACTTCGCTATGACGGTGCGTCTGTCCTTTCTGACGGACATAAATGGGCAGCTTTCCCTAGTGCAGCCCTGGCATGGAGAATAATGGAAGAGCCTTTTATGAAGAATACACATGAATGGTTGTCTAATCTGAAGATTCGTGCCGGTTGGGGACGTACCGGAAATTCTGCGGTAACTCCGTACAAGACACAAGGTTTATTGACAAATACTAAATATGTTTTTGGAGATGCGACTCCCGCTGTGGGATTTCGCCCTAGTGAACTGGCAAATAAACAATTAGGTTGGGAATATACGAACCAGACCAATATCGGTATCGACTTCGGCTTTTTGAAAGGACGGATTTCCGGTAGCTTGGATCTTTATGTACAGAACACGAATTCCCTGTTGATGAACAGACAACTTCCGGTTGCTTTGGGGTATAGCAGTATTTTGTTTAATGTGGGAAAAACAGAGAATAAAGGTTTGGAAATTGCACTAAACACAGTTAATATAGATTCGAAACAAGGCTTCCGTTGGTCAACCGATTGGGTGTTTTCTATGAACAGGGAGAAAATCGTAGAATTATATAATGGTAAAAGTGACGATGTCGGTAACTCTTGGTTTATTGGGGAACCTATCAGTGCCTGGTATGGATATAAATTTGATCGAATCTGGAGTAATACGGAAGAAGATCTCGCCTTGATGGAAGTATGGAATAAAGCGGGTAATACAAATTATGTTCCCGGCACTATTAAACTTGTAGACCAAAATGGAGATAATAAACTCACTCCCGAAGACGATAGAGTTATATTAGGTAATCCGAGACCTAAATTTACAGCCAGTATGATGAATAATTTTTCCTTTAAGGGATTTGATTTATCCTTCCTTTTGTATGCCGATTACGGACGTATAATTAAGAATGAGGCGGATATGGGCTTTAACGGGAGAGCTAACCAGCCTAAATATGATTATTGGACACCCAATAATCCGGGAGGAAGATATCCGCAGCCTTATCGGGATGCAGAGAGTCCGACAACAGGATCGACTTACATCACCCCGCTTCGTTACGAGAACGGTTCTTTCTTGCGTATGCGCGAAATAACACTGGGTTATACGCTTCCTGCAACCTTTACCCGTAAGGCTTTTATAGAACGTTGCCGTGTATATGCCGCCGTGCAGAATCCATTCATTATTACTAATTTCTCTGGTGTGGACCCGGAAGCTGCACATGGTAATGACTATCCTATGGTACGTACTTATATGTTCGGTCTGAATCTAAGTTTCTAACATTAAAATGTATATAACAATGAAACGATATATTTTAACAATCATAACAAGTTGCCTATTGTTTGTGAATTTCTCTTGTAATGATTTTCTGGAGGAAAAAGTAGTTTCAAAAGCTACGATGGCATATTATGAAACACCGGAGGGTATAGACGCTGTGGTGAATTCGATTTATTCAAAAATGAGGTGGCCTTTTAGTGGAGAACGTTTCCACAATTATGCATTATTCGGGACTGATCTGTTCATGACTGCCACAGGAACACACGGTAATGCCTGGGACCAATATCAGGCTACCGCACTGAATGCTTCAACCAGTCTTCTTTATTCGCTGTGGACCCAATGGTATGAAGCCATTTCGGCTTGTAACACAGGGTTATATTATATTGATGACATGAATGAGAATGCAAGTTGGAAAAATCAACGAACCGCTGAAATGCGTTTTTTCAGAGCTTATTTCTTATTTGATCTGATGCAGCAATTCGGCGCTATCCCGATGCCTCTGGAACCGGTGTTCGAAGCCCAGACTTATATTCCAAGAACGTCGGTTGATAAGGTTTATACCCAGATTATTGAAGATTTGAAATATGGTGCTGATTATAACTATTTGCCTAAAACGGCAGAGCGCGGTCGTATCAGAATAGGAGCTGCACAACATTTGTTGGCTAAGGTATATCTCACACGGGGAAGTGCCGTTAGTGCAGAAGCGAAAGCAACTCGTGGTACGCAAGATACGGATTTGGCGGAAGCTGCACGATATGCCGATTTGGTTATCGGCAGTAGCGAATATGAATTGGAAAAGAACTTTGCCGATATTTTCCTGCTTGACAATAAAGACAGCAAAGAGGTGATTCTGACTGTCAATTATACCAAAGATGAGATGTGGAACGGAGAGGGTAATCCGATGCACATGTATTCCACAGGTTCGTATACTAATCAGCCGGGAATGATTCGCGATATCGCGAACGGTAGACCCTGGTCACGTATTCGTCAGACATTTTGGGTGATGGAAGACCAGGCGAAACATGGAGGATTATTTGATTACACTAATGACTCCCGTGGCGAAAAAACATTTAAATCAGTATGGTACTCCAATAATTCCGAAACGATTCCTAAATGGGCCGATATTAAAGACGGTTCGACGGTGATATGGTCTCCTAGTGCTGCATTGAAAGGGAAACCTAAGTTTGAAGTAGGTGATACGTGTATTGTTATGAGGCCTATCCATTATAAAGGTATTCCATTGACAGAGGGAGGATTTGAAAGCAAACGGGATTCCTTAATACTTTTCGGTTCGCAGGATCATAATCTGTGGACGATGGAAAGAATTGAAAGTGTAAGGGACTTTTGGCCAATTATTGAAAAATGGGCAAATGGAGACCGCCCGGATATTATGTATGAACCGGGACACCGTAATTTCAATGTGTATCGACTGGGAGAAACATATCTGATTGCAGCGGAAGCCTATGGACGTCAGGGGTTGTATGATAAGGCTGCCGACCGATTAAATGAAGTTCGTAAGCGTGCTGCTTATAAATCAGGAGAATGGAGATCGAATCTGAATGTAATTAATGGGAAAGGGGAGAAGCTGACAAGTTCTACTGAATCGAAGATGACGGTTAAGGAAACTGATTTGAGCAGTTTGTCGTTAGACCAGTTTGTAGACTTGATGCTCGATGAAAGAGGACGTGAGTTGATCGGTGAAGACAATCGTTGGAATGATCTTAACCGTTGTGAGAAACTAATCGAACGGTTCAAGGCACATAATGCAATAGGTGGTACTGCCGGTAATATACAACCTTACCATGTACTTCGTCCGATACCGCAGAATCACATAGACCGTCTGGACCCTGCCGGTGCACTTGAAGTGGAACAAAATAAAGGATGGTATTAATTCGTATGAACATTTAATCTGTACAATTTATGAAATCAATAATAAAATCTATCAGTTCGATATTGAGAGTGAGAAGCTTGATTCCATGTCTTTTTCTAATGGCATTGGTCGGGTGCAATGGTGATATGTGGGACGGTTATCAATTACCGCCCCCGCTTCCGGCCGCCGCTGAACCGGAGCCAGAACCGGATCCCGATTACGAGGATCATCCGTCTTTATTGACCACAGCGGAAGCAACCCGGTTGGAAACATTAGGAAAAACATACGATTCTTCCATCAAGCTTCTTTCGGGAGGTACTTATCTTTCGACGTTGGAATATGTGGTCTTGCTTTTTAAAAGTGGTGAAGCTGCTTCGGTTCAGCGGGCAGAGCTGATTCTCAAGACCATAATTGCCGCACAGGTCACCGATGAGAGTTCTTCGCATTATGGTAATTGGGCTTGGGGAATTAATGATAATGTGGGAGACCGGAACCCGCCATTGTTCTTCGCCCGCCGAATGTTGGGAGAATTGTGGGATTTACAGGACAGGATGCTGCCGAGTATGAAAACTGCATACTTGAAATCGTGTGAACGTCTGGTCACTGCCGCCGAACGTCGTTGGGACGTAGAAGTATTTGCTGCCAACCGTGCAGGCGTAGCGTATAGCAATGTATATAGTCTCTATGTGGAAACGCTCACGCTGGCGGGAGTCCGTTTCAAAGATAGCCGGTTGACACAACTGGCCAAAGATAAATGGAAAGTTTTTTATGATAACTTTAAAGTGCATGGTATAGATGAATTCCTTTCACGTGATTATGATAATATTATATTTAATGCTCTTTGGGGAATTCACGAATATGTAACAGGATCACAGCAGGATGAGATAACGGAGGTGATGGATTATATGTATATATTGAAGATGGCGGTCACTCATCCTAAACTTTATACTCCTGTAGTAGGTATCAGTCGGGATGATCGTAAGTACAATGCCGGGAATGATGCTCGCAGTGAATTCCTGAAGCCGGGAAATACTCCTGCAGGATATATAATTCCTGATGAGGCGACAAATCTTAAAAATAACAGGACTTATCCGTTCGAGATTAATGGTAGAGCCGGTTCTTATACGTTTACTTTTAAGTCTTATCAGACCGAGAAAGCGGCTATGGGTAGTATGTCCGGATGGGGAAGTTACTATTGCCAACAGGTTCATTGTATGGCAACTATGGGCACAAGTACCAGTGCCAGGTCTACACTCTTTATTCCAGGATCTTATATTCACGTGAATGGTTTTACCGATCAGAAAGAACTGTCTACTTTATGTGTCTATAACAGGTTGCCTACATTGTGGCACCGTGACCAATGGGGAGGAAATCAGAGCGATATTTCGAGTACATTATTTGATTTTGGTGTGGGGCTGTCTACTCAATGGATAGAGGTATCGTCGGAAGAGGGTAAAGTGGTATTGAACGCCAACAACAGAGGATACTACGTATATCTGTTCCCGTACATACTGGACAATAATAATCAGATCAAGGGTTGTAGTCTTACTAAAGTGAAACGGGCCAAAACAAGTGAGAAATATCATGTGGAAGATTTGAGCTTTGATGAATTGCTCTTCCCCTCCAATGCTTTGTGGTTTGGTGTATATGTCAAGGTGGTGCCTGCGAATACCAGTGTTCCTACTCCGGAGATAACGTTCAAGAATGAGAATGGGGTAATGGTATTTTCTACCAATGAGGGACATCAGTTGAAAATTGCACAAAAGGATGGTGTCAGTGTTCAGGTTCGAGACGAAGACCCCTATTCGAAGCCACGTTACTATTATTAACTAGGATGAAATAACTCCTGCCAATTTAAAACAAAAATCAGAACTATGTTGACGAAATGTTTTTGTACGATACTGTCTTTACTATTGTGGGGAATTGCTTTTGCACAACAACCTCTCAATAGGTATCTTGACTCTAATCGGATTTATCTTGATTCCCGGTATGGATCGGGGGATGGAGAGTTTGATTGGCGCATGATGAAAGCGGGCGATGTAGGTGAATCACCTGAAGAAATATCCCGAATCAATTATAATGACTCACGATGGCTTCCTGCCATCGTGCCGGGGACGGTACTTAATTCCCTTGTATACAACAGTGTTTATCCGGAACCTTATTACGGAATAAATAATAAGTTGGAAAAAGGAATCATTCCGGATATCTCAAAGACCGGACGGGATTTTTATACGTATTGGTTCCGGACGAATTTTGATGTGCCGGCAGATTATAAAGATAAGGTAATCTGGTTGCAGGTAGATGGTATTAATTACCGTGCGGAAGTATGGGTAAACGGAAACCTGCTTAGTACTGTCAACGGAATGTTCAAGCAGGACTTTATCAATATTACCGAGTATGCCCGTGTCGGTGAATCCAATGCATTGGCTATTAAGGTATATCCGGTCGATATGCCTAGTACCACTGCTTCCAAATGGTGGGGAGCTCCGGGGGAATTCCGTAATGGTGGTGACGGTAATATCGGTTTGAATACGACGATGTTGATGAGTGTAGGCTGGGATTTTACTTTTCTGGATGGTATTCGGGACCGTAATACGGGTATTTGGAAAAACATTTCTTTGTATGCTACCGGAGGTGCTGTGGTAAGATATCCGTTTGTGAAGTCAAAGCTGTCTGTTCCGGGTTATGATGTAGCCCAGGAAACTGTCAGTGTGGAGGTTACCAATCCGGGTACTTTATCTGCTAAGGTGAATTGTGTGGTTAGTGGAGAGATTGTCGGTGAGGGAATTAAATTCAGCAAGAACGTTACTCTTTTTAGAGGAGAGACACAGGAGGTAGTTTTTACTCCGGATGAATATCCTCAACTTATCATTAAGAATCCGCGTCTTTGGTGGCCGTTGTTCAAGGGGGCTCCCGAAATGTATGAGCTTAAACTGGATGTAGCAATTAATGGGATTGTCTGTGACTCTGTTAAAACACGTTTCGGTATCAGGGAAATTACTTCGGATCAAAATACACCCGACCATTCGCGCCAGTTTTATGTGAATGGTAAGAAGATATTTGTAAGAGGTACTAACTGGATTCCTGAAGCTATGCTTCGTACTTCGGATGAAAGAACTTATGCCGAATTGCGCTATACCAAGCAGTCGGGGATTAATCTGATTCGTTTTTGGGGAGGTGGTATTGCGGAATCTGATTATTTTTTCCAGTTGTGTGATGAGATGGGATTCCTCGTATGGCAGGAATTTTGGATGACGGGAGATACCAAACATCCACAGGATAAATCTTTGTATTTGGGCAATGTAGAGTCGACTGTCAAACGTATACGCAATCATCCGTCACTCGCTTATTATGTTTCGTCGAATGAAAGTACAGAGATGCCTGATGCGGAGGCTCTTATTAACCGGCTTGACGGTACACGCGGTTATCAGATGGAATCGGAATGTTGCGGAGTGCATGACGGAAGTCCTTACAAGCAAGTCAATCCGATGCAACATTACGAAAACACCGCTTCGGAACGGGGAAGCAGAATAGACGGATTTAATCCTGAATATGGAGCACCCACCTTGCCTTTGGTTGAGACATTACGCGAAATGATGGACGAGAAAGATCTTTGGCCGATAAATAAAGAAGTCTGGGATTATCATGATGGTGGTGGCTTCCACCTGATGTCTACCATGTATAAAGAGTTGACGGATAAATACGGTGAATCAGCCAGTATTGATGAGTTTGCTATAAAGGGGCAGTTTGTGGGAGCAATGAACTCAAAATCTATATGGGAGTGCTGGAATTATAATAAATATGATTTTGGTGACAGATATGCTTCCGGTTTGTTATTCTGGTATCATCAATGTCCTGTTCCGCAAGTGGCCGGCAGAATGTGGGATTATACCCTTGAACCCACAGCTTCCCTTTACCATACTCAAAATGCGCTCGAACCTCTTCATCCACAATTTGATTACTTGAAAAATACGGTTTCAGTATACAATGACTATTACCGGTCTTTTAAAGGTTATACGGTTTCGGCTGAAGTTTATGATATTAAGAGCCGTAATATCTGGCAGAAGTCAGTGGTTATTGATATTCCTGAAGACGGAGTGGTGAATGATGCTTTTAAAATAGATTTTCCGGAGGAACTCTCACAGGTGCATTTTATCAAATTACGTTTGTTGGATGATAAAGGCAAACAAGTGGGAAGTAACTTTTATTGGAGATCCAAGGACAGTTATGAAGGAGCCAAGACACTAACGGGACCTGCAACTTCCGGTTTCGAATCTATCGATCAATTGCCAAAAGTAAGGTTATCGGCCAAATACAAGACCAGAACAGATAGTGGCAATTATTATATAGATATAGAATTGAAAAATTCTTCACGGAATATTGCCTTCTTTACACAAATACAATTTTTGGATAAGAAC
>DXOJ01000639.1:0-2402 GCA_019412865.1 Bacteroides sp.
GTGTATAAGAGACAGTTGGAAGGTAAAGCCTTTTGGGACATTCGTCGTTGGAAAGAAGGACTTACCCGCTGGAATAAACCCATTAAAGGATGGAATATTCATGGAGAAACGGCTGAAGATTTCTATAATCCAATTGTAATCCAAAAATGTAGTTTCTCCACACGCGACTATTTATGGCCACTGAAAGAATATAGCATGATTATAAACAGAAACCTTTGCCAAAATTATGGCTGGTAAAATATAGGAAAAGACACCATGAAAAAGAACTTATTTTTTATATTGATTTCTCTTGCATTATTCATAGCATGCAATGAAGAACCTGTCGGACAAACTCCACTGGATAATATAGCACCAGGAAAAGTCTCCGATATAAATGTAACAAATATACCGGGAGGTGCATACCTGACCTATAAACTTCCGGATGATGAAGATTTATTATATGTAAAAGCCATATATCAGCTCAAAGAAGGAGGAGAATGGCTAAATACCCGTGCTTCTTTATACACCGATACCTTAAAAATAGAAGGATTTGGAACAACAGAAGAACGTACTGTAAAATTAATAGCAGTGGATAGAAGCAATAATGAGTCTGAACCAGTAGATATCACCATTACACCTTTAACTCCTCCTGTTTATACTATTTTTGAAACATTAGAAATGTCAGAGGATTTTGGAGGTATACGATATACATGGACTAACGAAACAGCAGCAAATATATGTATGCATGTCTTACGTAGAAACAAAGCAGGAGATTATGAACCTCTGGATGAACTATATACAAAAAGAAAAAATGGAGAGGCACAATTTTTAGGACTGCCAGCATTAACCAAAGATTTCGCTATTTACATCACAGACCGTTGGAATAATTCATCTGATACGCTGACTGCAACATTAACTCCTATATTTGAGATGCAAATCCCCTACACGGATATAAAACCCTACAATATGACAGGAGACACACCTAGCGAACATGGATGGTTAGTTGACTACTTATGGGATGACAGACTCTTTGATGGGGCGAATAGCGGATATCATACAGAAGTCTTTAGTGGTCCATGGCCTCATCGGATTACATTTAGAGTAATGACAGGTAAAGTAAAAACAAGCCGCATCAAAATATGGCATCGAGACGGTTATTTCTATCGTCATGGAAATGTGAAGAAATTCGAATTACTGGGTTCCAATGCTCCCAACGAAGATGGCAGCGATGACGGATGGACAAGTCTGGGCATATTTGAATCTTATAAGCCCTCCGGACTTCCTGGTACATCCACTACAAATGAAGATATTGAATATGTAGAACAAGGAGAGAGCTTCAGAGTTTCCCCGGATTTCGATGCTTACCAATACTACAGGATAAAGTTTTTGGAATCATGGAGTGGATCGCATTTTGTACATTTAATGGAAGTTCAATTATTCGGATGTCCTGATGGATATGTCCCGGATTATAGTGATGAAGAATAAAATTATGTTATTTTTAAGTTTAGAGAAATGAATAGAAACTTATATATTGGGATTATAGTCATATTGGCTATTGGAATATTATCCTGTACAGAAATGAATCATTTACATCAGCCCTATCTGGATGAGGGTGAAACAATTTATGCCTCCAAAGTGGACTCAGTAATAATAAGACCGGGAAATATGCGCTTAGCATTAGATATATATGCTCCTTCACAACGCGCAGAAAGAGGTATTGTATATTGGAATAATGATCAGAACTCATTAGAATTCGAAATAGAAAAAAAGAACAAAGGAGAAGCTCAGGAATTAATTATTTCCGAATTAGAAGAAGGCTCGCATATTTTCACTTTTGTTCTTTTCGATGCGTATGGACATAAATCATTGCCAATAGAAGCTGTCGGAACTGTTTATGGAGAAGACTACGCTAGTGCATTGTTAAACCGGGTACTAGATGGTGTAGAAATAACAGATAATGGAGTGAAACTTCTTTGGAGAAGTGGTGGTGAAGACCTGGGTCTTTTATTAACTTATATCAACATGAGAGGAGAGAAAATAGAAATAACGGTATCTCCGGAAGAAAATGAAACACTTATCACAGACGCTGTTCCTGGAAAAGAATTCACCTATTGTACTTTTTACAAACCCGAAGAAGATGCTATTGATATATTTACATCCAAACCTAAAACTGGGCATTTCCCTTATGAAACTTTGGACCGCACCGGCTGGGAAGCAATAGATTGTTCTGACGAACGTGCCGATGATGGTGGAGGAAAAGCAGCAGTATTGGACGGTAATCTAAGCACGTATTGGCATTCTCAATGGGGGCCGGACGCACCATTACCTCACTGGATTTTAATAGATATGAAGAAGGTTTATGAAATTGGTGGAGTAGAAATCGTCCGTCGCCTTGACAATACGAATACAAGAACACTTAAATT
>DXOJ01000639.1:2412-7835 GCA_019412865.1 Bacteroides sp.
TCTGACAGCCGGTGAAATGGACTCTGGAGATGATTCCAATTCGGCCGGTTCTAAAACTGTAACATTCACCAGCATCAGAGGGCGTTATCTAAAATGCTGGGTAACGGACTCAAATTCAAATCCTCATGCAAGTATTGCCGAAATCTATATCAAGGGACGTGAATTAGAATAATTATTTTTATAATCTATTAAATATAATATCAATGAACAAAAAAGCAACCTTATTAGCTACTGGACTAATAGCATGCAGTATGCAAATTTTCGGTCAGCAAGCTCCTGAACCTTGCGGATTGACACCGAGTGAACGACAAATAGAATGGTATAATCGTGAAATGATCGCATTCTTCCATTTCGGTATAAATACTTTCGAAGAATACGTTAACGAAGGAGATGGAAAAGCTCCGACTGCTATTTTTAATCCGACAGCATTAGATTGTGGGCAATGGATGGAAACGCTGAAAGCAGCAGGTATTCCCAGTGCCATTCTTACTGCCAAACATGCAGATGGCTTTTGCTTATGGCCTAGTAAATATACCGATTATTGTGTAAAAAATGCCGCCTGGAAAGGCGGCAAAGGAGATGTCGTTCGTGAGTTTGTAGACGCTTGCAATGAACATGACATTAAGGCCGGCATTTATCTTGGTCCACATGACCGCCATGAACACCTCTCCCCTCTTTATACCACAGAACGTTATAAAGAATACTACGCAAATCAATTGGAAGAACTAATGGGAAATTACGGAAAAGTGTGGGAAACATGGTGGGATGGCGCAGGTGCCGACGAATTAACGACTCCGATTTATCGTCATTGGTATAAGATTGTGCGTGAGAAACAGCCTGACTGTGTCATCTTCGGAACTAAAAATTCTTACCCCTTTGCAGATGTACGCTGGATGGGAAATGAAGCAGGAGAAGCCGGGGATCCTTGTTGGTCGACGACAGATTCCATAGCTATCCGTGATGAAGCACAAAATTATAAAGGTCTGAATGAAGGTATCCTGGAAGGAGATGCATACATTCCGGCAGAAACAGATGTATCTATCCGCCCAAGCTGGTTCTATCATACAGAAGAAGATGGCAGAGTGAAAAGCGTAAAAGAACTGTGGGATATATATTGTACTTCTGTAGGACATAACAGTGTACTGTTACTTAATTTTCCACCAGATAGAAGAGGATTAATTCACCCGACCGATTCATTGCATGCAGCTCTACTCAAAAAAAGTATTGATGATACATTTGGAAACAACCTGCTTACTAAATCGAAAGTGAAAGCAACAAATGTGCGTGGTACTAAATTCAAACCAGAATATATGATTGACGAAAATAAGAAAACATATTATGCTGGAAAAGATGGAAGCATAAAATCAGAAATCACATTCACACTACAGAAACAGAGTGAGTTTGATTGTTTGATGATTCAAGAGGTCATTGAGCTAGGACATCGCACAACCCAATGGAGTGTAGAGTATTCAAATGATGGCAAGAACTGGATTCCTATCTCCGAAGCAACCAATAAGCAGACTATAGGATATAAATGGATTGTACGTTTCGAACCCGTTAAAGCCAAATATGTACGCCTGCTTATACAAGATGGGAAAGCCTGCCCTGCCATTCACACGTTTGGAGTTTATAAACAGTCAATAAAAAATCAATAAGAAATTCAATAGGTAACTAGATATGCAACAATTCAAAACGATTATTGGTATTTTCACAACTTTATTGTTTTCTATTCTTACCGTAACGGCACAGGATTTCGACCCTAAACAAGGGTACGAAATCCATACCGTAAGCGGATTGGCTTTAGATAATCAGGAAAGTCTGGATACAAACTCGAATGTATTCATTTCAAAACGAGAAGAAAACAAGGAATCACAAGTATGGAACATCATCCCTACTGAACGTGAAGGTTACTATATGATTAGTAGCCCATTGACAGAACTTAGCATTGATAATAGTGGTAATGGTCCTAAAGAATGTACTGTTATCCAATGGAATACGGATAACAAAAATCCTAACCAACAATGGAAAATAACATTACTATCTAACGGGAACTACACATTCACATGTGCTGGAAGTGGATATAATTTAGGATTTCCAGATGCTGGATTGGTTGGAGAACCCGTTTTTCAAGTAACTCCGGACACAAATAAGGCTAATCAACAATGGAGAATAGTCAAATCAAAACTAAAGATAATACCGGAAGCGCTAAAAACAAAAAGCGATAATGATTGGGAAAACGAACAGATCTTTGCTATAAATAAGGAAGACGGAAGAGCAACCTTCATTCCTTTTGCCAATATAAAAGAGATGAAATCAGATCCAACATATATGCGTCCATGGGAACGTACACACTCTTCCCGTTATTTACTACTGAATGGAAACTGGAAATTCAATTGGGTGAAACAACCTTCGGAACGCCCTGTCAATTTCTATAAGACGAACTATGACGTATCAAACTGGAAAGAAATACCAGTACCTTCCAATTGGGAAATGCTAGGATATGGTACTCCTATATACACAAACATTACATATCCTATTCGCAACAATCCTCCCTTTATACAAACACAGAAAGGCTATACGATAGAAAAAGAACCGAATGCAGTAGGTTCTTATCGCCGTAACTTTACACTTCCGGCAGACTGGAAAGACAAAGAGGTATTTATCCATTTTGACGGTATTTACAGTGCTGCATATATCTGGATAAATGGAAAGAAGGTAGGTTATACACAAGGTGCAAACAATGACGCTGAGTTTAACATTACAAAATATGTAAAATCAGGTGAAAATACTTTAGCGGTAGAGGTATACCGTTGGAGTGACGGTAGTTATCTGGAAGATCAGGACATGTTTCGTCTCAGTGGTATCCATAGAGATGTATATTTAATAGCTACGCCCAAAGTGCGCTTACGAGACATTCATTTGACCTCAGTTATCAGTGAATCACTTGACAAGGCTGAACTGCAGGTTAAAGGATATATATGTAATTATGGCAAGAAGACAGAAGAAGCCTCGCTTCGAGTCTCTCTATTAAATGCAAAAGGAGAATCAATACGCTCTTTCGTCATAGCGACTAATAAAATTGATGGGGGAGGAAACACTGAGTTCACTGGCAAAGCGACTCTCCGTGACCCAATGCTATGGAGTGCTGAACTCCCTTATCTGTACACAATCAATCTGGAACTGCTAAATGCAGCAGGCAACGTCATAGAAACAACAACACAACAATACGGTTTTCGTAAGATTGAAATACGAAACAAAAAGGTATATATCAACAATGCCCTGACTTATTTTAAGGGTGCCAACCGTCACGACATACATCCACAACTAGGAAAAGCAGTTCCTGTAGAAAGCATGATAGAAGATATTCTTCTCTTCAAACGTTTTAATTTGAATACAATTCGTACCAGCCATTATCCAAATGATCCTAAAATGTATGCGTTATACGACTACTATGGTTTATATGTTATGGATGAAGCTGACTTGGAATGCCATGGAAATATGTCATTAAGCAATCGTAAAAACTGGGAAGGTGCCTATATAGATCGTGTCGTACGAATGATAGAACGGGATAAAAATCATCCGTCTGTTATATTTTGGTCAATGGGAAATGAATCTGGAAGTGGACAAAATTTCGAAGCAGCCTATAAAGCAGCTAAAGAAATCGACAATCGATATATCCATTATGAAGGGATGAACAATATAGCCGATATGGACTCGCGCATGTATCCCTCTATCGAAAGTATGATAGAACAAGATAAACAACCGCATGATAAACCCTTCTTTCTCTGTGAATATGCTCATGCTATGGGAAATGCGGTGGGTAATCTGGAAGAATACTGGGATTATATAGAAAACCATTCAGAACGTATGATTGGAGGATGTATTTGGGATTGGGTAGACCAAGGAATCAATATGCCCGGTCAGTCTCCTACCTGTTATTATTTTGGTGGCAGCTTTGGTGATTATCCTAATGATAATGACTTTTGCTGTAATGGGCTAACAACCCCTGATCGTCAAATAACTCCCAAACTATGGGAAGTGAAAAAGGTATATCAATACATAACTTTTGAACACAATGAAAAAAACAGCATTGGCCTGCGTAACCGTTACTGCTTCTTGAATTTACGCCATTTCAAATTACACTATACTATATTGAAAAATGGAATACCAATTGCAGAAGAAGAATTCGGTTTACCAGATGGAAAACCTGGTGAACACAGAACCGTACAAATTCCTTATACCCGATACTTAACAGAGGATGTTGATTACCATATCAATCTGGAAGTTAAATTGAAAGAAGACTGTGTTTGGGCAAAAGCCGGGCATATCGTTGCCACAGAACAGTTTTTACTGAAAAAAGGAACTGTTATTAAAAATACCCCTTCAACAGTTTCTCCTATTTTCAACAAAGCAGACATTTTCAATGTAGTACGTGAACGTGAAGGCGTCCTGTATTTCCGCAGACCTAATGTTGAGGTTTCTTTTAATGAAAAAACAGGAAAACTTATTGGATTGAAATACAATGGACAAAACATGATTCAGCATCGTGAAGGATGGACCCTAAACTGGTATCGTTCTATCAACAATGATCCCCGTTCCTGGCAACAGTCAGAAACCCAATTATGCACATTTGACTGGAAGTGGGCTGAAGACAGGCAATCGATCATAGTTACATCAGAGATGGAGGTCACAGTAGGAAAGACTAAAGTGCCCTATAGTATAATCTATCATATATATGGTGATGGAAAGATACAGGTAAACGCATCATTCAAGACAGGTCAGGACTTTAATTTACCTCGTTTAGCTTTACAAGGTTTCTTCAATCCAGCATTGGAGAATATAGAATGGTATGGTCGCGGTCCAATCGAAAATTATCAAGATCGCAAGAATGCTGCTTTTATTGGCCGTTATAAAACAACTGTTACAGAGATGGCCGAGCATTATTTACGTGCTCAAACAATGGGTGGTCGATGCGATACAAATTGGATGACTTTATCAGACATACATGGAAAAGGTATAAAAATTACTTCTATAGATAAAACCTTTGATTTTAGTGCTCTACATTACACTGATAAAGATTTATGGGAAACAAAGTACAGCCATAGTCTAAGTGATATCTATCGTCCTGAAATCGTAATCAACATAGATTGCATACAACGCGGACTAGGTAATGCCAGCTGTGGTCCAGGCCCTCGCCCTCAATATGAAATTAAACCAAATATGGTTTATGAATATTCATTTTGGATGGCACCGTTAGAATAAGATAGACACATCGAAATTTACTTTCAATTTTCCTGTAAATTTGAGAGGCTGAATTCTAAAACAGAATCCAGCCTCTCCTTATTTAATCTACCTAGAAAACAAAACCATATTTATTCAAGCCGAACCCTCATATCTACTACCGTCGGCTCTACAAAAGACTG
>DXOJ01000064.1 GCA_019412865.1 Bacteroides sp.
GTGGCTACGTAATAAAATTATGACTAATTAATTCAATTCTGATACTGCAAAGATAATGCGTTTCAGAATGTGTCACAATCACCATTATGAGGTATATTATGTAGTAGTTCTCACTATTTATGGTTAGTGGCAGGTGTTTTCTCTACTTTCTTCCACTCTTTAGTCTCGAAATCGTATGCTTTTATGATTCTGGCAGGACATCCGGCGTATATTGAATGAGGTGGAACGGAATGACTGACTACACTTCCGGCAGCCACTACGCAATGTCTCCCTAAGGTTACTCCCGGTAGAATGACCGAATTGGCGCCTACCCATACATCATCTTCAATAATAACAGGCAGTGTGCTGACTCCTTGTTCATCAATCATCTTTTCCACATCTTGGTAATTGTGGTTGAGTCCTGTGACTGTTACATTCTGTGCCAGGTTGACGTGGTTGCCGATATGAACCGGACCTATGATTGTATTTCTTAATCCGATTCGTGTATAATCTCCGATTGTTAGGTCGCCAACTGCATTGTTCAGACAGGAGAAGTCTTCGACAACTGAATGTTTGCCTAAAGAGAACCGGTTGAAGGGAGGGAGGTCTTTGCGGACACTCCGGTAGATGACAGACCCCTTTCCGCGTTTCAGGTATATGAAATCGAAGAGCCGTATCCACCAATTAGGGCGAGTTTTAACGGGATGCATGATAAAACGATGCACAGCCTGTTTTAAACCGGGGTTTTCTTTAATTCGCTGTTTAAGTGTTTTTTTCTCCATATTGAATGTTTTTTCTTCTTTTTGTCTTCTACCAGATAATCAGGAATTGCCAGGCTGTAAGTGATTAATAGACCGAAGAGTGCAATCCACCATCCGAATGATAAGGTCCAATTATATACGGTAATCAACGAAGTCCAGATACTTACGAAGATACATAATTTAAGCGGAGAAGGCGTTAATTGTTGTACGATCCGGTTGCAGAAACTCCAGTTTCCTTCAAATATGGAAGGGAGTAAGTAGGAAGTTGTTTTCCGGATACGTCTCCGATAAGGGCAGACCGGAGCGGATTGGCAGTACACAATTACGTCCGGCAGGTAATCAATGTATATATTCTGCCGGAATAACTTCCGCTCAATATTGGTTTTAGAGCTTTTCATATTCTTTTGTAGCCATTTCAGGTCGATTGCCATGTTGGTCCCAAGCAAATGGGAGGATAGTCCGAGTTGTGTATTACCGGCTCTGTAAAGGCTGTTTTTTATTTCTTCATGTATGGCACGGAAGCGATTATGGAAGCTTTTACGGTTTTCTATCACCGTATGTAGTTGGATGGCTTGTACGCCGGCATCGTATGCATTGTATATCTTGTCCGGAAATTGCGGAGATAAAGCGGAGGCTGTATGGGATAGAAAGATAACCAAGTTGTAGTGCTCTTGGTCTAAACTGTTGATTGTCTGATACAGATCGCTGTATGTGATGAACTCGTATGATTCTTCTTTATAAATATCCGGAAGAAGGCTTCCTTCCGGAACGAGAATAGCGCAACGAACTGTTTTTTGAGCTTTAGGATAAGTGATATGTTTGAAATGTGAAGCTACGGCCATCACAAAGAGGTATAGCAGCAAAAGCCCTGTACAGAAGAATACCAGATCATCTATTATGTAGATATAAGAGTCTATCATCTGGAAGGAGATTATACGTTCTCTTTTTGGATGAATGCGGTAACTGTTTTCAGAATAATCTTTATATCCAACCAGAACGAGAATGTCTTTGCGTATGTGATATCCAGTTGTTTGCGTTCTTCCGCAGAGAGTTTACCGGCTTCGCCTCTTTTCTCTACCTGCCACAGACCGGTCAATCCGGCCGGACCCATGAAGCGGTCGATATGCTCATCGCTTGTCAGCAATTCGGCTTCATAGAGCGGGAGAGGACGGTTGCCTACTATTGACATATCTCCTTTTAGGATATTGATAAGTTGAGGTAATTCATCGATACTGTATTTACGGATGATGCGTCCCACTCTGGTGATTCGCGGGTCATTCTCAAGTTTGACGAAAGCGTTGCTCTTTTCTTTTGATTTCTTGTTGATATAGTCATCTTCGGAAATCATGAAATCATCCGAAATCAAAAGTATCCCATCCTCGTTTTCGCTTAGTCCATCTTCGCTGATATCCGGTTCTTCTCCCCAAATATCCATGTCTGCCGCGTCTTCTTCCTCCTGCTGATACTGGTTAAGGGCGTTGAAATCTTTAAGATGCTTGTCTGCATCGGTGTACATGGAGCGGAATTTTAAGAAATCAAATATCTGATAATTGCTCCCTACTCGTTTGGACTTGTAAATAATCGGTCCTTTGCTTTCCATTCGGATAGCTGCCGCTGTAAGCAGCAACAAGGGAGAGAGGCATAGCAATGCTATTCCGGAAAAGAAAATATCGAATACTCTTTTCCATAAGGGCAAATGGAAAACGGTGATGTTTTGCGCTTTTAGCTGGAGATCTTTTATTTTCTGATCCTTCCGGCGTTCAAGGAAAGAGGACAAATCTGTGAACGATTCTTTTTCCGCCTCATACTTAACGGTGTTGTTGATTCCGGCTTTGAGGTATTCTGACGCTTCTTCCTTGGTGATGGAATCAATGACAAGCACCATATAGACTCCCGGGTATTTTTTGCGCATATAGCGAATGTCTGCAATATCTTTAGTCAACTCTACTTGTTCAAAAAACAGGGTTACGTCATATTTCTCACGTATATTGTCCAGTATGCTAAAAGACTTGTTGTATTTGGATACAGCATAAAAGACTCCCGTGGTCAGCTTTGAAAACCGCTCTATTGTTGTATTGTCTTTTCCTATATAAATAAAGTATTGCATGCCGCAGATTCGTGTATTAGTCGATAATCTTTTTGATTCTGATTTTAAGTTCTAACGGATTGAATGGCTTTAATATATAGTCTTCGGCTCCTTCTTCCAGGAGTCTTATTCGTTCTGTTGTACTTTCCTCGCTGGATAACATGACAATGGGGATTGACTTGAACAATTCATTGTTCTTCATGTATCTCAAAAATTCGTCTCCTGTCATGAGTGGCATGCGGATATCCGAAATGATAAGATCGGGGACATTGCCGTTGTTCAGCCATTCAATGGCTTTAATCGGATCTTCCAAATAGGTGAAGTCATACTCTTTTCCTAGGTATATTCCTGCAACTTTTCCAATGGTTGCCTTGTCATCGACTAATAGGATTTTTTTCTTCATAATAAGAATTTTTTATACTGCTCGTCTTGCAAACTAATTAGTAGATTGTGGTTATAATTGCATTTACTTATGTTACGTGCAAATATATAAATAATTATTGCTGTCCGATGAAACTTTTTAAGCTGAAATAATAAAGGGCTGTTTC
>DXOJ01000640.1 GCA_019412865.1 Bacteroides sp.
GACAAAGATAATGCAATTTCGACATATGTGAAATAATTATGAATAACTACTTATCTGCGTTATCTCCCCATCGCAAAAGACAATTATCTTCATTACTTGTCATCAAGTTCTGTTCATTTTCCATAAGTTCATCAATCACTTCAGTCGCTTTCGAACGGTCAGCATTACAAATACGAACGGCCAAACGCAAACGTAGTGAATTGGCAAACTTCTTCCATTTCAATAAGTCGCTGGATTTCTGTCCTGAAGGAAAAATAGGGTCTGCTTTATAAACATCTCCATCCATCTTCAACCCGTCGGCACATGCTTTCAAATCATTCAGCATAGCATAATAAATATTCGATTCCTTATCGTAAGGCACTCTCTCGCCGGCATTAAATGCCTGACTTTTAGGAATACCTCCCCAAATAGAAACTGCTTGTGAGAAAAGATAGTTTTCCCATATTTTAGCAATAAGTACACGATTGTGATATTGCTCGTCATTTTCCATTTGCGTTTGTATAAAGTGAACAGGAAAAATAGCATAGTTATATACATTCTTCCAATATGAATCATTGGTTGAACCTTGATTTCCATACCGTTGTACCTGTCCACCGGCAGCTCCACCATAATAATGGCTATAGTTGGCCAACAACACTTTTTTCATGCTTCCGCAAAAAGCATTCAGCGTATAATAAGAACTCGTATTGAACAAATATTCAGGATTAATTTCATTAAGTTCATTGGGATTGGCATTGGCAGATTCAAAGTCATTCGTACACGAAACGAAAGAAATGGTCATTGCAGCAAAACCGGCTAATAATATTTTAATCTGTTTCATAATATTCTATCTTTAGAAGGTTAGTTTTATATCAAATCCGACAGAAGATACGGGCGGCATTCCTCCATATTCTATACCTTGAGCATTTCCTGATGAAGAAGAAGCCTCCGGATCTATGCCTTTAGGAGTATTTTGATGAAGAATAGCTAAATTACGTCCTACCACAGCCAGTCGTAGACCACTAATCGGCAATTTCTTTAGGATAGACTTCGGAAGACTGTAGGCAACAGAAAGTTCACGGAATTTAATATAGGAAGCATCAAATACAGATCTTTCATCAAAACTAGCATAGCGGTTATTAGGTTTGACAAACAAGAGACAAGGCGTTCCGTCTTCAAAATAAGCGTCCGGATATTGATAACCGGAAGTTGCCTTCGCGCTACTCTCACCATAGATCACATTACTCAAATAATATCCTTCACGTCCTTCGGCAGATTCGGCAACAACACCGGCTGTTGTCGCTCTATTCCATGTTCCCGAATAAAGAGTTCCTCCAATACGTGCATCAAACAGAAAACTAACTGTAAAATTCTGGATTCTGAAATTGCTTCCAAAACTTCCCGTCCATTTCGGCTCGGCACAGCCTAAATATTGCGTATTATCCGTTACCAATATTTTACCTGAAGAATCGACTAATTTACGTCCCTGGTCATCACGTTTCCAGGCACGTCCCCGAATGACTCCATAAGGCATGCCTTCTTCCAACATGATACTGACATTGCTTGATTTCAATAATTGCACATTAGGATTTCCGTCCACTACCTTAATCACTTCCGACCGATTACGCGCCCAGTTAATATTCGCATTCCATTCAAACAATTTGGTCTTGACGGGAGTAGCAGACAACACAACTTCCCATCCTTGATTACGTACATGACCTGTATTCAAGAATTTAAAACTATAACCGCTAGGCACCGGCAAAGCGACTTTCGTTATCAAGTCATAGGCATCAGAACGATAATAAGTTACATCTACACCCAAACGATTATGGAAAAAGCGGAGATCAGCTCCAAGTTCCAAAGAACGGTTACGTTCCGGCAAAAGTTGATCATTATTTAAAGTTGTACTAATGGTTTGCAAAGGTGAACCATTATAAATGCTACCCAACTTATAGGTTTGATTAATCCGATATGGATCTGTGTCAGAACCGGCATAAGCAAAAGAAGCACGAATCTTACCGAACGACAAGATAGGTGATTTGATCTTAAATGCATCGGTAAAAATAAACGTAGCACCAAAAGAAGGATAAAAATAAGAGCAATTATCCAGTGGTAAAGTAGACGACCAGTCATTGCGGGCCGTTACATCTAAATAAACATAACTATTGTAACCTAATGACACCGAGCCATAAGCAGAACGGATTATCTTCTTAGATTGCAGTTGAGTGGCACTAGGATACTCATTCGAGTTAGAAATATTCTTGAAATCAGGAACCAATATACTATTCACACTTTCCGTTCTTTTCTCCGAGTTGCGTTCATATCGGCTAATACCGGCAATTGCATTGACTGATATTTTATGAAATGTTTTATTATACATCAATAAAGCTTCAAAGTTAGTAGAAGTACTGTTATTAATCCAGTTCTTCATACCACCGTCCACATCACTACGTGCACCCAGATTAAAGAACTCCATTCCTTTCCACCAATAAGCATCCAGTCCGGCTTTACCTACCGCCTTCAAGCCCGGAAGTAATTTTACTTCCAGATTCATCGATCCGCTCACCCTGTCACGCGTGTCAGAGTTCGTATTTTCATAAATATTCCAATACGGATTATAACCACGTTCACCAATCGGAATCATTTCATTTCCATTTTCATCCTTATAATGTTTCAATACATCAATAGAAAGCGAACGAGGAAGAGTAACAAACGCATATATAGGATTCTTATCCGAACCATTCATATATTGACGGTTGTCTACCTTTTCATGTGAGTAAGTCATTTTAGAATCTAAAGTCATCCATTTGGTAATCGTATTCATCAACCGGAGATTGAATATATCTTTAAAGCTTTCATTGATACCGTGTACTACACTATTACCCTTACTTCTCGTATACGATACGCGATAATTATTCTTTTTCGAACCACCTTCCACAGCCAATGTATGTGTGTACCGATGGGCGGTTTCGTAGAAATCCTTCACATTGTCCGGATGTGAAGAATGAGTAGTAAGTACACCGTCATGTCCATAGATAACCTGATCCCACAAAGGTGCTCCCCAGCTACGCAATTTAGCACCTGCAGAAGAATTATAACCACTGAAATTCGGTAAATCTGTTTGTAACCTGTTACCTTAGGTTGAAGTGTCAGTTTATGGTCAAGCAAATAAGAGTTCTCTCCTGTTCCCCAACCATTCTGATAATCTAAAAACTGGTTCACTTTTTCAAATTGAAAATTTCCGCTATAAGATACTTTTGTTTTTTCGAATGTGCTCGAACGTTTAGTTGTCACCAATACAACCCCCTGTGCTGCACGCGAACCATAAAGTGCAGCAGCATTCGGTCCCTTCAGGATTTCAATGCTTTCAATATCATCCGGATTGATATCCGCTACCGGATTACCAAGGTCGGTAGAACCTGTACCACCATCAACGGTCACACTTGTATCACCCGGTTCGTTTTCAATAATCATACCATCAATCACGAATACGGGCTGTGAGTTTTCAGTCAGTGAACTTGTTCCGCGAATGACAATGCGCGCACTACCATTGCTCGTTCCCGGAGGAGTAATGGTAACCCCCGCCACCTTACCGGAAAGAGAAGATATCAGATTGCCACTACTATTTTCTGCCAAGGCTTCCGCATTTACACTCTGCCGTGAATAATTAAGACTCTTAGCTTCACGCGTCACTCCGAGAGCGGTAACAACCACTTCATCAAGAGCCTTCGCCGTGCTAGCCAAAGATACATTGATATGAGTCAAACCGGTAATTTTAGCCGTTTTTGTCTCCATTCCGACATACGAAAATTTCAATTCTTGACATCCATTAGGCACATTAAGTGTAAACGTACCATTTATATCGGTAATTGTACCTACCGATTTAGCGTTCGTCTTACCATCCGGATCAACAGCTACCACCGTAGCCCCTATGATAGGCATTCCATCCGCAGCATCTGTCACTTTACCCGTTATACGCTTTCCTTGCGCATAACCCGATACACTTATTACTAAAAAGAATAAGAATAGGAAGTAGTTTTTCATAATACTTAATTATTAAATTAAAGAATACAGTATTGATTAATGCATTAAAGATGAACCAAAGATATTTTATGGTGATTAATATTAGATTAATATTCTCTTAATGGCGGGACTTTACAAAAAAAATATTTGTAGAAGATAGATTTTAAGGTTACATTAAGTTTTCATTAATCAAACCATCCTATATTTACAGCAAATCTAATTAAAACCATCGAAAAATAAAAAAATCTGTTTATGTACAAGAGAAAATTCATTCCGTTAGTACTGTTAATGATTTTAATCGTCAATGGATGCAGCAACAAGCAAGAGGTAGTGTTAACTCCGGTTGACTATGTAAATCCTTATATGGGGAATATCAGCCATTTGTTAGTTCCTACTTACCCAACTGTCCATCTTCCCAATAGTATGCTCCGCATCTATCCGGAAAGAGCAGATTACACCTCTGATAAAATAAAAGGCTTACCGGTCATTGTCACCTCACATCGGGGAAAGTCTGCATTCAGCCTGTCTTTCTATCAGGGAGCAGAGAGCGGATTACAACCGGTATATTACTATTGTTATGATAATGAAGTGATAAAACCCTATTCCTATTCTTCCTATTTTGAAGAAGAAGAGGTTTCCACTAAATTCGCTCCCTCTCACCAGGCAGGAATCTATGAACTAAGTTTCCGGAAAAACGATGCTCCATATTTAATACTTAGTACTACCAATGGTGAGCTTAAAACTACGGAGAATACCATTTCCGGTTATCAGAACATAGATCATCAAACCAAAGTATATGTTTATATGGAGACTTCCGCACTGCCGGAAAAAACGATGACTGTCAGCAAAGAAGAAATAAATCACAGCCACACTGCCATAAAAGGCAAGAACGTGGGTATCGCTCTCTTATATTCAACAGATATAAAAACAATCAAAGTTCGCTACGGCATTTCCTTCATTGATGAAAAGCAAGCAAAAGCCAACCTACAGCGGGAAATAAAAGATTATGATGTGGAAAACCAAATGAACATTGCCAAAAACATCTGGAACCAAACATTAAGTAAAATCAAAGTGGAAGGAATAGACGAAAATGCAAAAGCAATATTCTATTATTGCTGTCCGATTAAACTCGACAACAATAAAAATAGTGTGCTCGACT
>DXOJ01000641.1 GCA_019412865.1 Bacteroides sp.
TAATTACACATATTTTTTGGATCTGGAAACAGGAGAAAGTGTATTCCTTGTAGATGAACTGGTTACTGGTCTGGATAATGAGGGACTGGATCATGAAATTGAAGAAAACTTGGGACGTTATTTAAGGCTTCCGACAAAATTTGAAATTCACGAATATCATATCATGGAAGAATTTATCTGGACTTTAAAAGGTAAAAAGGCGGAAGAATTGGGCTATGCCATACGGGGGCGGGGCGCGTTCAGGAGATTTGACGATATGATTGATAGAATGGGGATTACACAGCAGTGGTATAATTTTCAGGCGAAATATTACAGGGAACTGGCGATTGAGTGGTGCCAGGAGAATGGTTTAGAATATACAGAGGAGAGCATGTGAAAATAGGTTGGCTTCGGTGAAATCTGTTCTGGGTTAAACGCCGTGTTTATGAATATGCTGTTTAAACTTAATTATGACATCTTCCTTGTCGAAAAAAGCGGCACGGCATATTTATCGTAAATTGGACTATGTGGATTCCGGGGCAATGTTTTATTTATGATATGGAAAGCAGGAAAGATCATGATAAGGTATGTAACAAAGAACGATGAAGGTCAAATACTATCCATGATGGAACTGGTAAAAGATGATTTTGCCGGGTATAAAGAAAAGGAATTTTTAGAAGCAGTATATAGTGCCATCAGCAATGATGAAGCAATTATGGAAGAAAAAGATGGTAGAATTGCAGGAATGCTTATGTGTTCAAGGGGAGAAAAAGAATTGTCTTTTCTTGCCGTACATCCTGAGTATCGAAAGAAAGGTGTTGCTAAAAGATTGATTGAGAAAATGACGGAGTGGTTTACTGTGGGAGATATTATTTCCGTCGTTACATTCCAAGACGGCGACCCAAAAGGGATACCTGCCAGGGCGTGCTATCATGCATGTGGATTTGCAGATGATGAAAAATTGACTGTATTTGAGTATCCCTGCCAGAAGATGGTTCTTAGGATTTTACATTAATGTGATGGGGAAATCTGAGAGCATTGGAGCTGCTTGAATGATACCCAAAGCACAGTTTAAAAGGTGAGTATTATGGAGAAGAAAAAGCTTGTAAAATATTTTTATGAGGTAATTGTTTCAAATAATTTACTGGATGAGCTTTCCCAATATATTTCGGAGGATTGCGTACTGAAAGTTGGAGAAAAAATGGTACCGCTTGGATTAGACGGTATGAGACAGCATTTAGCCGATGTAAAAAAGACTTATCCGGACTACACTATGAACATTATTAAGCAGTATTCAGATGGCGATTATGTTATCTCTGAATTTATTATGCAGGGGACTCATAAGGGAGAGTTTATTGGTATCAAACCAACGAATAAGAAACTCACTATTACAGGGGTTGATATTGATAAAGTAGTGGATGGAAAAATTGTTGAACACGGAGGCGCAACAAATACTTTTGACACTTTTTTTGAAAACAATTTAATCAGGCCGGTGTAGTATCTAATCTACTGTATTTTTAATAATAAGCCTCTATTAAAGCACGAGTCAGAGAACGGCTGGTGCTTTTTGTGTGTCCGAAAGCCGGGGCCATCTATGTGTTTGGGAATGGAGATACGATTGCGCAGGATGATAG
>DXOJ01000642.1 GCA_019412865.1 Bacteroides sp.
GTTTATAACAGCTTATGATAGATACCACTGTATTTCAAAATAAGACAGCCGTTTATTATACTTTAGGCTGCAAATTAAATTTTTCAGAGACTTCAACTATCGGTAAAATTCTGCGTGAGGCAGGAGTCCGGACTGCGCGTAAAGGAGAGAAGGCAGATATCTGTGTGGTAAATACCTGTTCGGTGACGGAGATGGCGGATAAGAAATGCCGGCAAGCGATTCATCGTCTGGTAAAACAACACCCAGGTGCTTTTGTGGTAGTGACCGGATGTTATGCGCAATTGAAGCCCGGCGATGTGGCAAAGATAGATGGAGTGGACGTAGTGTTGGGAGCTGAACAGAAGGGAGAATTGCTTCAATATCTAGGTGACCTCCAAAAGCATGAAAAAGGAGAAGCTATCACTACGACGACCAAGGATATCCGTTCTTTTGCTCCCTCGTGTTCACGGGGAGACCGTACCCGTTTCTTTTTGAAGGTGCAGGATGGATGCGATTACTTTTGTTCTTATTGCACGATTCCTTTTGCCCGGGGGCGAAGTCGTAACGGGACTATTGCTTCCATGGTTGAACAGGCCCGTCAAGCAGCTGCCGAAGGAGGAAAAGAGATTGTTCTGACCGGAGTGAATATTGGAGATTTTGGTAAAACAACAGGGGAGAGTTTCTTTGATTTGGTAAAAGCGCTGGATCAGGTAGAGGGAATCGAACGTTATCGGATATCTTCTATAGAACCAAATCTGTTGACCGATGAGATCATTGAATTTGTGTCTCACTCCCGTAGTTTTATGCCTCATTTCCATATCCCTTTGCAGTCTGGTTGTGATGAGGTTTTGCAATTAATGCGCCGCCGTTATGACACAGCTCTTTTTGCTTCCAAAGTGAAGAAGATCAAAGAGGTGATGCCGGATGCTTTTATCGGTGTGGATGTGATTGTGGGAACCCGTGGAGAAACGCTGGAGTACTTCCAACAAGCTTATCAGTTTATTGAGAGTTTGAATGTGACCCAGTTGCATGTGTTTAGTTATTCCGAACGTCCCGGAACGCAGGCCCTAAAAATAGAATATGTGGTTTCCCCGGAAGAGAAACATCAGCGTAGCCAACGTTTATTGACACTGTCGGATCAAAAAACGCAGGCCTTTTATGCTCGTCATATTGGGCAGACAATGCCGGTGCTGATGGAAAAATCGAAGGCAGGTGCTCCGATGCATGGATTTACGGAGAACTATATACGTGTAGAGGTGGAAAGCGATGATTCGCTGGATAATAGGGTGGTCAATGTACGTTTGGGAGATTTTAATGAAGAGATGACAGCACTTAAAGGTACAATTCTGATATAAGTATGGGATCAAAACTTATCTACTGGTTGGTATATAGTGGGATGTGGTTGTTTTCGGCACTTCCGTTCCGGGTTTTGTATATGTTCTCGGATTTGAATTATCTGCTGATGTATCATATTGGAAAATATCGCCGGAAAGTAGTTCGGGGGAACCTGTTGAGATCATTTCCGGAAAAAACTGATGCCGAGAGATTGCAGATTGAACGCAAATTCTATCGCTATCTGTCGGATTATATGCTTGAGGATTTGAAATTGTTGCATATGTCTGCCGAAGAGCTTTGTGTGAGAATGATTTATAAGAATACGGAACAATATCTGGAACTGACAGAAAAGTACGGAGGCATTATTGTGATGATTCCTCATTATGCCAATTATGAATGGTTGATTGGCATGGGTGCGATCATGAAACCCGGAGATGTTCCCGTGCAGGTTTATAAACCGTTGAGAGATCAATATCTGGATAAACTTTTTAAGCGTATCCGTTCTCGTTTCGGAGGATATAATATTCCCAAACATTCTACTGCACGTGAAATTATTAAGTTGAAGCGTGATGGAAAAAAGATGGTAGTCGGTCTGATTACCGACCAATGGCCCAGCGGATTTGATAGATATTGGACTACTTTTTTAGGGCAGGAGACTGCTTTTCTGAATGGTGCCGAGCGTATTGCTAAAATGATGAATTTCCCTGTTTTCTATTGCGAACTTAGTAAGAGACGCAGAGGATATTGTGAAGCGGAATTCAAACTAATGACGGAGACGCCGAAAGAAACCAAGGAAGGAGAAATCACTGAAATGTTTGCTCACCGATTGGAGCAGACAATTCGTAGAGAACCGGCATACTGGTTGTGGTCTCATAAACGCTGGAAATTAACCAGAGAGGAAGCTGAACAACAGGAAGAATTGAACAAGAAGAAAGAACAGCAATGAAAGTTTCAGTTGTAATCTTGAATTGGAACGGATGTGATATGCTCCGTACTTTTCTTCCGTCTGTTGTCCGCTATTCGGAAGGAGAGGGGATGGAGGTTTGTGTGGCTGATAATGGCTCTACAGACGATTCTGTGACTTTGCTTCAACAGGAATTTCCTTCTGTTAAGACGATTGTGCTCGATCAGAATTATGGTTTTGCAGACGGATACAATTTGGCATTACAGCAGGTAGATGCAGAATATGTAGTGCTTTTGAATTCGGATGTCGAGGTGACGGAGCATTGGCTGGAACCAATGGTTGCTTATCTGGATGCTCACCCGGAGGTAGCTGCTTGTCAGCCGAAGATACGGAGCCAGCGACAAAAAGAATATTTCGAATATGCCGGGGCAGCCGGTGGTTTTATTGATAAATATGGTTATCCTTTTTGTCGGGGGCGTATAATGGGCGTTGTGGAGAAGGATGAAGGTCAGTACGATACAGTGATTCCTGTTTTCTGGGCGACGGGAGCAGCCCTGTTTATCCGACGCGCTGATTATATGAATGCCGGAGGATTGGATGGGCGTTTTTTCGCACACATGGAGGAAATAGATTTGTGCTGGCGACTTCGTTCGCGAGGACGTGAGATTGTTTGTGTGCCTCAAAGTGTTGTCTATCATGTAGGGGGAGCTACTCTTAAAAAAGAGAATCCTCATAAGACTTTTCTTAATTTCCGTAATAATCTTGTCATGCTCTATAAGAATCTTCCACAGGAGGAGTTAAATAAAGTGATGCGTATCCGGGCCTGTCTCGATTATGTGGCAGTGTTTAACTTCTTGTTGCAAGGGCATTGGGACAATGCTCGTGCTGTTATGCGTGCACGAAAAGAGTACCAACAGCTACGTCCTTCATTTTCTTTATCCCGTGAAAAGAATATGAGAAAAAAAACTTTGAATCCGATACCTGAACGGACAAAAAGTAGTATCTTGTGGCAGTTTTATGTGAGAGGATGCAAAAGATTCTCTCAATTGTCGGATTTAAAAGGATAGCAAATGGAAGCAAAGGTTAGAAGAGGCATCGGGCTGGTAGCGCATGATGCGATGAAAAAAGATCTCATCGAATGGGTATTGTGGAATTCGGAACTGTTGATGGGAAATAAATTCTATTGTACAGGTACTACCGGTACTTTGATATTGGAAGCATTGAAAGAGAAGCACCCTGATGAAGAATGGGATTTTACGATTTTAAAATCAGGTCCGCTGGGTGGTGACCAACAGATGGGATCACGTATTGTGGATGGACAGATTGACTATCTGTTTTTCTTCACTGACCCTATGACACTGCAACCGCATGATACGGATGTGAAAGCATTAACCCGCTTGGCTGGTGTAGAAAATATTGTTTTTTGCTGTAATCGTTCTACGGCGGATCATATTATTTCCAGTCCGTTATTTATGGATCCTGACTACGAGCGCATTCATCCGGACTATTCCGGCTATACAAAGCGTTTCCAGGATAAACCTGTGGTGACGGAAGCTGTTGAATCAGTAAATAGAAGAAAAAAGAAGAGAAAATAAGCCGGTAGTTTACGGCTGTGAAAATAGGAGCAGATTTTGCTTAAAAAAGGAATGCAGATGATACGGATTACTTTATTAATATCGTATTATCTGCATTTCGTTATTTATGTTTCATTACCAACAATGTGATATCTTATTTCTTGCTGCAGTGTAGCTCAATTCCTGCGGACTCTATATCTGCTCCCATCGGTGGATTCCGTTTGGAAAGCCGGAGTTCTATTTCTTCAATACAGGGGAATTGGTCAAAGAGTTTTTGTATAATCCGTCCGCTCACGTGTTCCAGCAATTTTGAGGGAATAGCCATTTCATTTTTTATCACCTGATGTACTTCGGCGTAGTTGACGGTGTCGGTAACTTCGTCTGTCCGGGTAGCTTTGCTGATATCTACTTTCAGTTTCAGGTCAATGAGATATTCATTCCCAATCAGATTTTCTTGCGGTGCGACACCATGATAGGCGTAACAACGAATTTCTTTCAAAAGGATATAGCTACTGTTTATCTTCATATACTGTCTTTTTAGTGTGATCTTGTTTGACTTTTAACAGGTCTTTCTGTGCAACCATTTGTGGAATCACTTTAAGAAAGACGGGTGTGAGCAGAAGGCAGATGCTTAATGTTATAAGCAGAAGTGCGCTTGCCTGTGCCCAACTATTGTGAATATAACGGCTGACTAATGGACCTAAAAAATGAAGTATCGGTCCATGAATACTCAAGGTGATAATTGAATATCGTCCCAAGTAAGAAACAACCTTTATCTTTTTCACTTTTTTGCAAAGTAACATAATCATAAATATTCCTGCAAACGCAGCGATATATACTTGAAAAATATTTCCCGCATAATTGTTGGTACGCATACCCAATGTGGTAGCGGTAAAGTACATTACCACCAGTGCCAATACAATAAAAACCGGTATCAGTTTGTCGAAACGATGGCTGGGATATAGAAAGAAATTATACCGTCGGATCCAGAAACCGGCCACATAGAAGGGGAGGGCAGTCATGGAAACATCTATATACAGGGGTAACTCTATCTGTAATTTTCCGAGATAAAATCCTGCGCAACCAATCAGGATTGTCACAGCGAACATGACAGGCAGATGCTTTTCGCGCAGAAAGTGAATTAGATAAAACAGGATGTTGCAATTGAATAATGCGAGTAGAAACCAGATCGGTGGATTGAACTTGATAAGGTCGTGTCCATGAAATACAACCAAGAGTTCATTCCACGACACAGGCAGTTGAAATACCCCCGGAGCAATCTTCCAAACAATGTATTTCATTAGAAATGCACTTAGATAGAAGAAAAGAAAAGGAATAATCAATTTGTTTATTTTTCGCAGGATGAATCCGAGCAGGCCTTCGTATGATTTGAAAAACACTCCCGAGATAAAGAAGTAAAGCGGCATGCGGAAACAGGATAACATCGAATTCGTATCCAGTTGTTCGAAGGCCCCTCCAACGTGTGCCATTACCACAAGGATAATGCAGACTCCTTTGGTTAAGTCCACAAAATCAATACGTCTGCTCTGGTTGCCTTCCATTATCTCTTTTAATTTCTCTTTTTCGGCGCAAAGATACTTTATAAATCGGAATAAAAAGAGGAACATTGAAAAAATAAACGAATGATGCGAAAAGCGAAAAAGTATGATATATAGTAATGATATTATTGCGAAAAAAACGGTTGACTATGTTTTGAAACTCCTTATTTTACCTCTGTTATCAATATATCCTTGAAAAACGAATGACGCGGATCACATAGATTTTAGTGTTCTTAATCTAGTGTTATCCGCGTCGGTAGTGTCCGGAAAATATCCTTTTTGAAAGTTACTTGTATCTTTTATTCTATTTATTCGGATCTCTTCCTGTGTATTTAATCAGTTCACCAATCTTATCATTAAGTGTTTTTGCTTTCATCAACTGTTCCAGAGTGAGATGCATTCGGTATCTCCAGTAATTGCGTGGATTGGATGGAACATTAATTCGCTCTTCCGCCACATTCGGATTTCTCCATTTCCCGTCTATCGATAACCAATCCTGGAAAGACAAGATACAGAGAATGGAATTACTGTTGAGATGGTTGCGTACGATTTCCTCGCACAACTCCGGAGTGGCAGTTGTCGGTGCAACTCCGTAATGTCCTAACGTTGCATTATAGTAACGTTGGGTCTGTTGATAATCTTCTTCCCACCAGCCACGCAACGTAGACATATCGTGAGTGGAGATTGTGCAGACAGACCGGTACGGATACTCATTTAAATGCCCGAATTCATGCATCGGATTCTTAGGCATTCGCTGAATTTCCAGACTAAGAATCCGGAGATCATTCATCACCGATGACACACAAGCAGGAATCATCCCCAAATCTTCTCCACAAACCAACATGCGGGTTGATTGTGTCAGTTGAGGTAACTTCTTCATAGCCTGTTGATACCAGAACTCGTTGTGCCGGTGATAATAATACTGGTCGTATAGTCTGTTAAACGCATTTTTCTCTTCTTCGTTCAGCGACCGGAATACGAAATCCCGTTGCACACCGATGCGCGGGTGGTATTTACCTTCCTCTTTCTTATCCGCAACAAATAAGACGTTGCTGATTAATGAATAAAGCCCTTCCCGAATCCAGACACTATCTTCATCATTTCTACCGATAAAGAATTGTTCTACCTCCCGTTGTGTTTCGAATCCCGGTTTCATCCGATAAAGTCCGGAGTCATCAACCGATTCAAGGAAATCCTGTTTGACTAAATGGGTATGCGGTCCGAACAACTGTCCGAGGAAAGATTCATGGATGAATGGTAGCAGATATTCATCGCGGAACGTTAGACCATAACTTTCGATTTCTTCCCGGCTCATCGGCAAAGAAGGATCAAACTGGCCTAACAATCCGTGTACAGCGTGCATTGGTATTTCCCAAATACGGAAGAAACCGAGGATATGATCGATCCGGTAAGCATCGAAGTATTCCGCCATTTTCTGAAAACGCTTCATCCACCAGCGGTATCCGTCTTTTTCCATGACATCCCAGTTGTATGTGGGGAATCCCCAGTTTTGCCCGTTGATCGAGAAATCATCGGGCGGAGCACCCGCTTGTCCGTTGAGATTGAAGTAATGAGGTTCTGTCCAGGCTTCCACGCTGTTGCGGCTGATACCAATTGGAATATCCCCCTTTAATACAACACCGTGTTGGCGGGCATATTCGGTTGCAGACAACAATTGCAGATGCAAATGATACTGGATATAATAATACAACGAGATGTGAGGATAATCTGCTGTTCCCGGTTGGCACATTTTTTCTATATCTTCCGCTTGGTAAACAGAGTGTCTCGGCCATTGGCGGAAATTGGGCGTTTTGTAGGCATCGCGCAGATAACTAAAGACTGCATAAGGTTGCAGCCATTCCTTGTTCGTTTCAAAGAAATCTTTGAAACCTTTGGAAGCCAATACCTTTTCTCCTTCCTGTCGGAACAGTAAGTTGAAAAACTCCCATTTAGTTTGGTTGACCGCTTCGTAGTCAATAGCAGGGAGGCTGTTCAGTTCCTTTTGCTTCTTGCTGAATTTCGATACCGCTTCTTTATCTTTCAGAGTTCCCATTTGCCTGATATCCGCATACATCGGATGGAAAGCATAAATAGAAATGCTGTTATAAGGATAAGAGTCCGTCCATGCATGAGTCATGGTGGTGTCGTTGACCGGTAAAATCTGAATAACTTTCTGGCGAGTATTTACTGCCCAGTCTACCATACGTTTCAAGTCGCCGAAATCACCTACTCCGAAACTTTTCTCTGATTTTAAAGAAAATACGGGTATAGCGATTCCTGCCCCTTTCCATGCGGGAATGTCGAAATAAACATATCGGTCGGAAATCACGAGCGTTTCGTTGGTCTTCAGTTCCGGGTCTGCCAGATAGCGGTTAGGGTTTTTCTCCCAGCAGTCTGCTTTCTTTTCCTGTTTGTTGTAGAGGATGAATTTATATTCCAGCGGATATTTTAGTTTGCTGGCGTCCAGTTCTATCTGCCATTCCGGGAAATTGGTATCACTCATCAGCACCGCTTTCTCCGGGTCCCAGTGACCTAATGATTTCTGGTTGCCACAAATTGCCAGGCAATAATCTTTGTTGATACGTGGGGCGTAGGCCTTGATAACCAGTCCCTTCTTATATCTTTGCGGGATATTCTCTTTTTCAGGATGTGCCAGTAAGGCTTCTGTAAAAGCAGAACTATAAAGATACAGTTGTTCCGGGATATTTTTCCAGCAATCATTGATTCTGTATATCTTCCTGGAGCTGCCTGATAAGAAAATAGATCTCGAAAAACTGTCCCATTCCTTGCGGATAACTATTCCGTTTTGCTCTATCTGATAGCTATAATTGATAGTCATCCCTTCTTGAGGGACTTCAAGCTCAAGTTCTGCCGTCCAATAGATCCCATCGGTGGTGTGTAAAGGAATTGATTCCGGAAATAAGCCGGAAATCCTTACTTCTTCTCCCCAATTGGTGCGGTATTCAATATTAAATGATAGAATCATATAT
>DXOJ01000643.1 GCA_019412865.1 Bacteroides sp.
AAGTATAACCTCTATAATAATAGATATTTGATATGAGTTGGAATAAGATTATTGAATGCGTCCCCAATTTTAGTGAGGGACGTGATTTAGAGAAAATAGATCAGATAGTAGCCCCTTTCCGTGGTAAAGCTGGAGTAAAACTGCTTGATTATAGTAATGATGAAGACCATAACCGTCTGGTTGTCACACTTGTGGGAGAGCCGGAAGCACTGTGTGAAGCAGTAGTTGAAGCCGTTGGTGTAGCTGTCCGTTTGATCGACCTGAATCAGCACACCGGGCAACATCCTCGTATGGGAGCGGTAGATGTAATTCCTTTCATCCCGATTAAGAACACCAGTATGGAAGAAGCCATTGAGCTTTCTAAAAAAGTGGCTGCGAAAGTTGCGGAGCTATCTAATCTTCCCGTCTTTCTGTATGAAAAGTCCGCTACTGCACCACACCGGGAAAATCTCGCTTCCGTTCGTAAAGGCGAATTTGAAGGAATGGCCGAAAAGATCAAACTGCCCGAATGGCAACCTGACTTCGGACCTGCTGAACGACATCCGACCGCAGGTACCGTAGCAATCGGAGCCCGTATGCCACTCGTAGCCTACAATGTCAATCTAAGTACAGATAATCTGGAGATAGCCACTAAGATAGCGAAAAATATCCGCCATATCAATGGAGGCCTCCGTTATGTGAAAGCAATGGGAGTGGAGCTGAAAGAGCGAAACATCACCCAAGTGTCAATTAACATGACCGACTATACCCATACCGCACTTTACCGTGCCTTCGAACTGGTACGTATCGAGGCCCGTCGTTACGGTGTTACGATTGTAGGTAGCGAAATAATCGGCCTTGTACCGATGGAAGCTCTGATTGATACCGCTTCCTACTATCTCGGACTCGAAAACTTTTCCATGCAGCAAGTTCTCGAAGCTCGTATCATGGAATAGACAATAAGAAAATAGAATGAATCACAATTGCTTTATGGCAAACATCATTCTAAAAGAACGTCCCATTCATATCTCCATTTATTATATGAACTAATTATGATGAACTATTTATGAGTGAAAACCTAATCATATTTAACGCCCGTATCGTAACCCCCATCGGCTTTTCCGCCCGTAAAGGAGAGGAAATGTCCCAACTGCAAATCATAGAAAACGGAACCGTGGAAGTGACCAAAGGAATCATTACCTACGTTGGTGAAAACCGTGGCGAAGACCGGGATGGTTACTACCAGCACTACTGGCATTATAACGCTCGCGGACATTGCCTTTTGCCCGGTTTCGTCGATTCCCATACCCATTTTGTATTTGGTGGAGAACGTTCCGAAGAATTTTCCTGGCGTCTGAAAGGCGAAAGCTATATGTCAATCATGGAGCGGGGAGGGGGAATTGCAAGTACCGTAAAAGCCACCCGGCAAATGAACTACCTGCAACTTCGTTCAGCCGCCGAAAGCTTCCTGAAGAAGATGAGCACTATGGGAGTAACCACCGTAGAAGGTAAAAGTGGCTACGGTCTGGATCGGGACACAGAATTACTACAACTAAAAGTAATGCGCAGCCTGGATAACGCCGAGCATAAACGCGTTGATATAGTCTCCACTTTCCTCGGCGCCCACGCCCTTCCCGAAGAATACGCAGGAAGAAGCGACGAATATATCGACTTCCTGATTCGTGAAATGCTTCCCCTTATCCATTCCGGTAAGTGGGCAGAATGTTGTGATGTCTTTTGCGAACAAGGCGTTTTCTCTGTCGAACAATCCCGTCGCCTGCTTCAGGCGGCCAAAGAGCACGGTTTCTTGTTGAAACTTCATGCCGACGAAATCGTCTCTCTCGGCGGTGCCGAACTGGCCGCCGAACTCGGAGCACTATCTGCCGACCATCTCCTGCACGCTTCCGATGCCGGCATCCGTGCAATGGCCGATGCCGGAGTAGTAGCTACGCTGTTACCTCTGACAGCTTTCGCCTTGAAAGAACCCTACGCGCGAGGGCGTGAAATGATTGACGTCGGTTGTGCTGTGGCACTTGCCACCGACCTGAATCCCGGCAGTTGTTTCTCCGGTTCCATCCCGCTGACCATTGCTCTGGCCTGCATCTATATGCAAATGAGCATCGAAGAAACCATCACTGCTCTCACCCTGAACGGAGCTGCCGCCCTTCAACGAGCCGACCGTATTGGAAGTATCGAAGTAGGTAAACAAGGCGATTTCGTCATTCTCAATTCCGACAACTATCATATTCTACCTTACTATATAGGCATGAATTGCGTAATCATGACTATTAAAGGCGGCATACTTTATCCCGTCGCTTAATAGTTGAAAAACTCTCATTCATTAATCACTTAAAAAACAGAATACCATGTTAGCAGATTTAACCGTAAAAGATTTCTTAGATAAAGTAGCTTGCAGTGACCCTGTGCCCGGTGGCGGTAGTATTGCCGCTTTGAATGGAGCGCTGGCTTCCTCCCTTTCTACGATGGTGGCACGGCTGACCGTAGGAAAAAAAGGATACGAAGTCAGTGAAGAAGTAATGCAGCACGCACAAACCATCACCCTCCGTTTGCTAGACGAATTTATGGCGCTTATTGACAAAGATTCAGCTGCCTACAACGAAGTATTTGCCTGCTTTAAACTACCTAAAACAACCGACGAAGAGAAAGCCGCCCGAAGTGCTGCTATCCAGAAGGCAACCAAACAAGCCGCCCTCGTTCCGTTGGAAGTAGCCCGCAAAGCACTGGATATGATGTCCGTTATAGCAGATGTTGCCCGTCTCGGTAACCGGAATGCTGTCACAGATGCCTGTGTAGCAATGATGTCCGCCCGTACCGCCGTATTGGGAGCCTTACTGAATGTCCGTATCAACCTCGGTTCGCTCAAAGACAGAGATTTTGTCCTCCAGCTGCAAACCGAAGCCGATGCCATCGAGCAAACCGCCTGTCAGAGAGAAAAAGAATTGTTGGATGCCGTAAATCAAGACCTGCGCGTATGAGTAAGAATGTATACCATATCGGTTCCGGAGCACTGACCTTCGAAATCATCGAACGAATTATAAACGAAAACCTGAAACTGGAACTAGCCCCCGAAGCCAAGTTACGCATCCAGAAATGCCGTGACTACCTCGACCAAAAAATAGCTTCTTCCGAAGAACCATTATACGGCATAACAACAGGTTTCGGCTCTCTATGCACTAAAAATATATCTCCCGATGAACTGGGAACCCTCCAGGAGAACTTGATAAAAAGCCATGCTTGCAGCGTAGGCGAAGAAATCCGCCCCGTCATCATCAAACTGATGATGCTTCTCAAAGCCCACGCCCTCTCATTGGGACATAGCGGCGTACAAGTTATCACCGTGCAACGCATCCTCGATTTTTTCAATAATGACGTCATGCCAATTGTCTACGACCGCGGTTCCCTTGGAGCCTCCGGCGACCTGGCACCGCTCGCCAATCTTTTCCTTCCTCTGATAGGTGTCGGTGATGTCTACTATAAAGGAAAAAAGTGCGAAGCCATCAGCGTACTCGACGAGTTTGGCTGGGAACCGGTCAAACTAATGAGCAAAGAAGGACTAGCCCTGCTGAACGGCACCCAATTTATGAGTGCCAACGGTGTGTTTGCTATGCTCAAAGCCTTTCGCCTCTCGAAAAAGGCCGACCTGATAGCCGCCCTTTCCCTCGAAGCCTTTGACGGCCGTATCGACCCGTTTATGGACTGCATCCAGCAAATCCGTCCCCATCAGGGACAGATTGAGACAGGCGAAGCCTTCCGCAAACTACTGGCAGGCAGCGAACTAATCGAACGCCACAAGGAACATGTGCAAGATCCCTATTCCTTCCGCTGCATCCCACAAGTACATGGCGCCACCAAAGATGCCATCCGCTACGTTGCCTCCGTACTGCTGACCGAAATCAATTCCGTCACGGACAACCCCACCATCTTCCCCGATGAAGACCGGATCATCTCCGGCGGAAACTTTCACGGGCAACCGCTTGCCATCTCTTATGACTTCCTCGCCATCGCCCTGGCCGAATTGGGAAATATCTCCGAACGCCGTGTCTCCCAACTGATTATGGGACTCCGTGGACTACCTGAATTTCTCGTAGCCAACCCCGGTCTGAACTCCGGCTTCATGATTCCCCAGTATGCCGCCGCCTCCATGGTCAGCCAGAATAAAATGTACTGCTATGCAGCTTCTAGCGATTCCATAGTCTCCTCCAACGGACAGGAAGACCATGTAAGCATGGGTGCCAATGCCGCCACCAAACTCTATAAAGTGATGGACAACCTGGAACATATCCTTGCCATCGAACTGATGAACGCCGCACAAGGCATCGACTTCCGCCGCCCGCAGAAAACCTCTCCCGTTCTTGAGCGTTTCCTCCATGCCTATCGGAAAGAAGTGCCTTTTGTAAAAGATGACATTGTGATGTACAAGGAAATACATAAAACAGTCGCCTTCCTGAAGAGGACACAGATTGAATACTGACAATAAATTGACCCTTTTTCGCTTTTCGTTAATAATGGTGACTGTTATTGCCGGGTAAGTGTCGATTCTTATCGATATTTATCCGGCATTTATTGGCTCCCATCTCTTCTATTAGCGATAAAACTTTACTTCCTATATTCCCTCCTTTTACCTTTCTTTTGTGTTTGTTCCAAATTTCCTATTAACACTTGTTTTCATTTCACTCTATTGAATGATAATAAATCCCAAATGGACTATAAATAGCTGGAAACTTAATTTGTTAATTGAGTTTTCTATATATCTTTGTTCCGTTTTTCCTTTGGAAATGAAGAGAAAACGAAAACTGCATTTTAATAAAATAGAAAAACGGATGATGACAGAGCATGGAAAGGACGCTTCCCAACGGGTAGAGTTAAGAGAACGGATCATAACGGCGGCAACAGAAGCTTTTACTTCAAAAGGCATCAAGAGTATTACAATGGATGACATTGCAGCAGCATTAGGAATTTCCAAACGTACGCTCTACGAAGTCTTTTCGGATTATTGCTGTCCGATTAAACTCGACAACAATAAAAATAGTGTGCTCGACTGCT
>DXOJ01000644.1:0-4703 GCA_019412865.1 Bacteroides sp.
ATCATGTCCTGAATCATCCGGCATATTTTTTTAAAAGCACGTTTGCGGAAGCAAACAGAAGAATCCAGATGACCATTGGGGAACGCAGAGGCGGTGCAAGCCTTGCGGCAGCATTTATAGATAAAACTCATTTATACTATGCGGTGGCAGGCAATGTACGGATAGCCTTAAAGCGCGGCGAAGAACTGATCCCTTTGAGCCGGGGGCAGACAATGGATGTGCTGGCTGCAGAAGCGTTTGAGAACGGAAGCATATCCAGGCAGGAGGCCATCTGGTGCATGGATGAAAAAAGGGTATGGAATTATCTGGGCATGGACGGCTTCCGGGAGATAGAGTTATGCGGACAGCCGATACGCTTAAAAATAAATGATACCGTCTTACTTGCCAGTAAAGGCATATTTGAGGAATTGTCATGGGGTGAGATGGAAGATATCCTGTTGAGCGGGGCGTCTGTCCAGGAGCAGGCGGAGGCGATGGTCCGGATGGCGGAAGGAAAATTAAACCCGGAAATGGATAACGGAAGCGTACTGCTTCTGAATATACAAACGGAGGCAGCAGATGAGAAGGATAAACTCTGAATTTAAGACCGCCAATATGTCGGAGGAAGGACATAAGCTTTCCAACAGAGATTATTTCGGATATGTGGAGATGGATGATTTTGCCTGCTACGTCCTGGCGGACAGCTTAGACGAGGAACCGGCTGTTAACAGTGCGCATCTGGTGGCAGAGAGTTTGATCCGAAGCTTTACAGAACGGCCTGCAATCGGAAAACGGAGGCTGAAAAGCTATCTGGAGCAGGCTCATAAAGAACTGATGAACCGGCATGGGGGAATGCACTTAAAGGCCTCTGTGGTTATGGCTGTAACCGACTATAAAAAAATCAGGTACTGCTATGCGGGAAACAGCCGGTTTTATCTCATACGGAATGCAAGGATTATGGAGCGGTCCATTGACCAGTCCCTGACCCAGAACTTATTGGAGGCTGAGAAAATCCCGCTCGATCAGGCGGCAGCCCATGAAGCCCGGAATAACCTGTATTCCTACTTAGGAGAGCGGGGAACTCCTCATATACAGATTTCCAAAAAGATAAAGCTGGAAAACGGCGATATCTTTACGGTTCTGTCACGAGGGGTATGGGAGCGGTGCAGCGATCAGGAGCTTCTGGAGTTTGCGAATGAGGCGAAGGAGCCCCAGGAGATATTAGACCAGACAGAGGATCTGATATTAAAGGCCCAGGAAGAAACCAATATTGATAACTATACCCTGGCAGTCACCTTTGTGAACAAGACCTATCAGTCGCCGAAGAAAAAATGGACTGTAAAAAAAGTTCTGATGATCGCCATACCGGTACTTCTGATGATTGGCGGAATCAGTCTTGGCCTTTACCTGCGCCACCGCAGTATACGGATAAAAAAGGAAAATCTGGCGCAGTACATGGAGAGCGGGGAAACGTACCTAAGATACGATAATTACCAAAAGGCATCCGAGGAATACGGGGAGGCGCTGAGGTTAGCAAAGAACTTAAAGAGGGAGGAAGATACCCAGGAAGCCGACCAGTATAAAAAGCTGGCCGAGCAGATTATCCTGGCGGATGAGGCCATGACATCCGGTGAATATCAGAAAGCCCAGGGCTTGTACCTGACGGCCAGGGAGATGTCGGTAGAGGCTGGAAACGTTGGAAAGAGTTATATTGACAGCCAGTTAAAGCAGACAAAGGATTATATCGATGTATTTGATTTAATTGAACTGGGCGAGCAGAAGGAAGCGGCCGGCAATATGGAGGGTGCAGTTAAAACCTATAAAGAGGCCAGAGATAAGGCGGCCTCCCTTTACTATGCAGCCGGGAAAGAGGAAGCCCTGAAAAAGCAGGCGGCAGCCGAGGAAAAATTAGAAAAAGCAGAGCAGCAGGAGAAAACCGCAAAAAAAGAAAAAGAGGAATCCGCAGCGGCTGAGGCAGAAAAACAGCAGCAGGAGGAAGAAGCAAAGAAGGAGCTGGAAAACCGGCAGAAGGCAAATGACCAGCAGAATGCCATAGAACTTGAAAATAAAGGAAATGAACTGCTGGCAGAAGGAAAGTATGAGAACGCCATTACATTTTATCAGACTGCCCAGGCTATTTATGTGCGTCTGGAACTGCCGGATCTGGCAGATGGCATTAACGGAAAGATTGCCGCGGCAAGAGCCGGCATAGAGGCGGCACAACAGGCAGAGGAAGAAGCGCAGAGACTCGCCCGGGAACAGGAAAACACGGAAACAGAGACGAAGGAATACGGACCTGGGGCAGGTGTGCAATAAAAGGTAAAGCGAGGGATGAACATGAGCCGATATACATATACCCTGAACCGGGAGCAGAAAACAAAGGAGCATGGGACCTATAAACGGAAGGACCTGGAGAAAATGACCCTGTTTCATTTAAGGGAAATCTGCAGGAAGGAGCAGGTGGTGGTACCATCTGCCCAATCCAATGACAGAGAAGGTCTGATCCGTCTGATTATGCGGTTCCGGGGACAGAAAGAGTATCGGCATATCAATACAGCTCGGGAAGGCGGCCTGGAGTGCCTGCAGGAATTCGTGCAGAAGAATAAAATAAACATTACGGATAAACAGCAGATTTGGATACCTGGTACGATCACATTGTATCAGGAAACCGGAATGAATGAATTAGACGGTTACAAGGTGCGGTCGGATGACAGGCTTTATGAGGGGAATCTAATCCTGATTGATGAAGCGTTTCAGATTTACACCTGTTTTTATATACAAGAGGTAAAAGGGAGCTATTATCTTTTCAAAGGCAAAGACGTCCCTGTACAGCCGCTGGAAAAACATCAGTATTTTATCCTCTACCTTCCAAACGAAAGAGACTCGGAGTTTTTCTATGACTGTTACTATGGAAACCGGGTGTCTGCTCCCGGATATATAGAGGGTATCAAGATTCCGCTGCTGGATATACAGGAAAAAGAAATCGTAAAAGCAGAACTGCCGCTGGTCATTGACTTTGGAAGTTCCAATACCACCATGGGAATATGCCTTCCGGATGGAACATCGTAGATTGCATTGGACAAGGGACAAACCATGATTCCCAGTATGATTGGCGTAAAGGGAGTTCTGGAAGACAGGACAGAGTTCGTGTTTGGGTATGATGCGCTGGCACTGACCGGAGAAAATTACCAGGACGAAGATGTCACCGTGTTTTACGATATAAAACGCTGGATCAGCGATGCGGACCGGAAACAGAGTGTCACCCTGAAAAACGGGTATAAATATGAAATCGACAGAAAAGAGATGCTCAGGGCGTATCTGGACTATCTGATTGATCTGGCCCGCCAGCAGTTTAAATGTACATTTACCAGCATACAGCTTTTGGCGCCAATCCGTCAAAAGAAGAAGTTTGAGGAGCTTTTTACGCAGCTCCTTCCAGATTATCATGTCAACTGTGAACTGGATGAAGGTATGGCTGTGTTATTCAATCGTATTAACAACATGATAAACAACAATCAGTACGAAAGAGACCGGTGGTATCATGCGCTGATTATTGATTGTGGCGGAGGAACTACGGATTTGACCTCCGGATTGTTCCGTATCGACAATAACAGGGTCTCCTACATGATTGATCTGGAAACAAGGTATGAAAACGGGGATACAAACTTCGGGGGGAATAACCTGACCTACCGGATTCTGCAGATGTTGAAAATCAGGATTGCATTTGAAATGGGATACATACAACAGGAAAACATTCCCGGTCCGGAAAACAGGTTCCCTTATGAGCAATGGGACAGTCTATACCGGCAGGCGGAACAATATATCCCTACGCGTTTCAGGGATTACCGGGAACGCAGCAGGGAACAATATTTCTTTGTGAAAAACAACTACTACTATCTGTTTGAGCTGGCAGAAATGATTAAAAAGCAATTTTTCCAGTCAAAGTTCCGTTATGAATTGTATGTAAGCACAAATAAGGACACCAAGGAAGGAAAGGTATACCTTGACAGATGGAAGCTGTCAATCTGCGTGGAGGGCCGTTTTGACCGAATCCATGATTCCATCGAATTTCCACTGTATCTGAATGAGATTGAGGAACTCCTGAGGCCCGATATCTACCAGTTGATGGAACGCTTCCTGGATGAGAAGTTCGAGCAGGGGGAACTACAGGAATACGAGATGATAAAGCTGACGGGACAGTCCTGTAAGTCCAGGCTGTTTACGGAAGCTTTGAAACAGTATGTCCCCGGGAAGCTGATCCAGAATACAAAACAGGACAGTGACGGGGCGGAATTAAAAATGTGCTGCCTGGAAGGTGCGTTGGCCTATTTCCTGAATTGCAAGCGTGGATACATGAAAGTCAACCAAAGATACCAGGTGGGGACCCTGCCCTATGAGATAATGGCGCTCACGCATGAGAACAGGGAAAAGATACTGATTAAGAGTTTGGATCGGGAAGACCATATCGGATATATTTCCCGTTTCATGATAGGGAACCAGCTTGACCTGTATCTGAATAACGAGCGGGGGGAACGGTTAAAGACCTATTATTTTGAATATGACACCTCCAAATTTGAAAGGACCACCCAGGAGGAGATTGACCGGTGCTATCAGGATACCGTTATCCAGGAGGAAACGGATATCATCCTGGAAGGGGAGATGAAGTTCTTCGTATGGGTGTCACGAGAGCGCTGGGGATTTGTAGTGCTACCGATTCTCAGAGA
>DXOJ01000644.1:4713-11301 GCA_019412865.1 Bacteroides sp.
AATTTCTTTGATGGGAGGAAATAGAGGAATCCATGGAACACACAGAACAAATTAAAGAAATGATCCGCAATGAAATCCAGTCGATTGATAGCTTGAAGGAACGAATTGCTTTTAAAGAGTTAATGGAAGGGGTATTCCTCACATTATATGAGGCAAATGAGCGGATGTATAAGAACCTGGAAGACAGGGTGATAAATGAATTGGCTTATGATATCAATCGATATCAGATAAAAACAGGATTAATTGAGCGCAATTATCTGGATCAGTCCCACCATCTGATGTCTGCCGTTTGTGAAGAGGATTTAAAGAAGCCCCGGTTCCAGGCAGGTGACCTACGCCAGGAAATTAGTAGCGCGGGAAAGGTCCGCCTTGTCACTGTATTTGTACAGTGCGATGCCATTGAAGGGAAAGTGTTTTATGAAAATCAAGGTTCGTTTACAGGAATCCTGTATGCGGAAAAAGCGTATACAGTTCCAATTCGAGTGGAACTGAACAAACGGTATCTGTCACAAATTGAACATCTGTATCATCTATTTATGAAAAATGGAATACCATGGAAAACCGTCAATGCCCCATATCTGTTTAAGATGGCAGATGTGTATATTACGGATATACCTAAGGAGATTTCTGACCATACACCAATCACAAAATTTGGTACAGACTTTGGTGAATATAACAAATATATTCACTATGATATGATTCCGGTCTGGAACATCCGGCGGCTAAAACTGGACAGTGTAGGTTTTCCCGTTGCTTGTGGCGATTATGAAAATTATGAGCACACAATATCAATTCGGGAATACGGAACAGAACATGCTTATCTTGTAGAGGAGAAAAAGGGAATCCGTAACACCCGACAAAGTGGCGATAAACTGATGATAACAGGCCAAATCGCAAATGCAAAAAAATGGGATGTATACATGATACGGAAAGGGACTGACCATAAAATTGACAGATATACCTATCCAATCATGGAAAACTTCAGAAAGGATGGCTTCGCAGAACGCTTCCAGCGCCGTTCCGGACAGCCGGTGAAAACAAAGGGGGAACTGCGGCGTATCATTCTTGGATTCGGCTTGGAGAATTACATTGAATATCAGGATTGTGCATTAGTGGATCCCGGAACAAACAGAATAGAAACCTATTCCATGAATTTCTTTATGAAGGATGAGATACGAGAGGAAGGCGGCAGGAAACTCCTTATATTGTATTTTAAGCCTCAGGGAAAGGAAACATGGCTCCTAAGAGATATTGCAAGCTTCATATCCTCAGAAATCCAGGAATTGTATCCGGAATACCATTGTGGAGGTGTACTGGTATGAACTGTTTATGGGAAGTTATGTTGAAGGCAAAAGAGCAAGGAGTCCCGGAAAAAAATATAAGATTCCAGGTGTCTCGTGCTTTCAGCCCATATATGGAGGTTTCCTGTCCATGCCTGAACCAGGACACGCTGGAGGACATTCCTGTAATCGAGGTCAATCCATATTATCGGTTTTATAGTATTTTTAAAGATTTATGTCATCCGGAAATGAAGGAATTTTCTCAGGCCAGAGAGAGTCTAATTAATTTATTCCTTCACCAATTGGCTGAAAATGATGTGATTTCCGGAATGACAAAGGAGGCATATTATAAAAAGCTGCTTTTCCAGGACTTCATAAACAACTTGTATGGTGCACCTGCAATGGAGGCAATGGGACTGTTTAACAGGAATGAGCGGGAAATCCTATTGAGCGGGCTAATTAGGCAATACGAAACGGGAAGTTCATTGGACCTTTTTAAAGATATGATGGAGGGACTGATACAAAACAATATTGTATACCGGAATAATGATGACTGTCATGAAATAATGGTCTATATAGGACAGAAATATGATAAGACGATTGCGGCAAAGATGGAACATTTAATTCAGTTGTTTGTAGAAATCCCATATTCTGTTGAAATCTATTATGAGTACCATTTTGGGATTATAGGAATGGATGATACGTTACACATAGATGAAATCGCAATATGCTGATGATGGAGGAGAAAGATGTTCAAATATGTATATCCTCAGTTTGAGAAAAAGCGCCTCTTAAGAGGGGAGATGTTAGATCAATTAAGGGATTATCCAAAGAATTACATAAAAATGTCTTTCCAAGGATATGGTGATGGGGTCCTGGCAGGTTGCAAGCTCACCTGGGACAATGCACGGCTTACGGTCTTACCCGGAATCATTCTATATAAAGGCAGCCTTTATATCATGGAAACTCCATACGAAATGGACTGCACAGCATTGGACAGAATGCGGTATCTAAAAGTACAGTTTCTGGCGGAAGAACGAGAAAATGGAAGTATCGTGGGAAATACTCGGATATCACTGGACGATGAAAAACCAAATCAGGCATGCGAAATTGAGTTATGCCGATTCCGCCTTCAGGAGGGAGCTAAGCTCAGGGACGAATACGAAGGGTTTGAAGACTATTCAACCCTATATGATACGATAAACCTGATTCATGCACCTTATGCAGCGGAGGGTGGCAGTACCTTAAATCCTCTTCTGTTAAAGACTTTTGCGAAAGAAATGATATCCAAAGGCAGTGAAGATACAATGGACTGTATTTTTTCCATGAATATCCTTGCAAATAGTGGGCATGTCCCAATGGATTTTATTCAGGAGTATCTGATGTCTAAGACAGGGGAAAACGTAGAGGGACAATCTAACTTATATCGTGGCCTTTTGGAGGTATTAAAATCGCAGAAATCAGGAAGAGGAGCAAAGGTACAGAATAACCAGACGTCAAGAAGTGTAATGCTGTTGTAGAAAGGGGACAAGGATATGTTCATTGATGAAAAAATAGCGTCTATGGACCGGCTGCGCAGAGAAAATTTAAGGAAAGAACTTGAAGAAAGGAAAGCTGACCAGGACAAAAAAATGTTGACAATAGAAGAAGCCATGGCGGGTATTCAGGCGGGAAAACTTCAGATGGAAGGAATCCCATTATTGGAATTTGACTCTTATATCATGCCCGTTAAGAATATTCCTTTTATTATCTTCAAAAATTTCTATGATGCTAATCAGGAAGATGAGGAAGGTGTGATTTTCCTTAGACGTGAGAAGGAAATAAGCCAGATAGTAAGCTGGCCGAAAACCATACTCAAACCAACCACTTTTGAACAATGGGGAAACCTTCTGGTCAATGGCATGGCAGCCAACCGTATACATGCGGATATCAAAAAAAAGCAGCAATTGAAACACATAGAATACATATGCTACGAAGTCCCAAGTGGAAAAGGAGCGGTTTATAACCTTATGTTCCGTTTCAGGGATAAGGAACATACAGCAATAGGAAATTACAACTGTATGGGGATAGATAAAGATACATTCGGGATTATATTTGAGGCCATGATGGCTATGCTGGACCAATGGACTGATACAAGTACACGGGAGGCACAAAATGGAGAAAATGAAACCATGGAGTGATATTCAGGTCAAAGACCTGGGATTAGATGTAAAGCATATGAATACGGAGGATCCGTCTGTGGTAAATGCAACAGGATTTCCAAAAAACGCACATATATCCCGCTTTAACACAGCCGAGCCTGGAAGCGGGGAATCTGTCACCATTGGGCGTAGGAGGTCTGCCGAAACTTTGCGGTCCGGCTTTGCCAGCACACCTTTTCAAAATCGGATAGAGAACCGGTTGGAAAAGGAATACACCGGTGCCTCAAGGAACCTGACGCAATCCTTGGCTGCCAGTCAGAGCCTCGAAGACAGATCATTCCGGAAAGAAGATACTTTAGAGTATATTCTGACTGACCGCTCAGGAATAGCGCAAGTGAATCCAACAAGATCCTCTGGAGGATTACGGAGCCAGCAGGATTATGAAATGCATTATGCAGATGATAGTCTCGGTGGTGATGTAACTTATGATGAACTACTCTATTATCTGTTGCAGGTTATGTATCTGCAAAGACTAATGGAGCAGATGAAGAGAATAGAAGCCAACCCGGATATGCCTTATCTGGCAAATGCCTTTGCTGAAGACGAAGGACTGTCTGCTCAGGGAGAAGGCTATGCTTATATGGACATGCAGGATTCCATGAAGGGACATGGAATGGAAGGGCAGATGACACAGTTGGAAGATGATGGGGCCATCACATATAAAGACCTCTTTCTTTCAACAATGGAAGTAGCCTATTTCATTGACGTAAAAATAAAGCAGTATCCTGGAAAACATGCCAGTCTATACGTTAAGGCGGTTTTAGACAGTGATATGGATGAAAATGATTTCCATGGAATTAGTGACAATGTGTCGCTGCAATACTGGAAGGATGAGGAGGCCCATGTACTTTTCTATGGAGTGATTGATGATTTATTTCTTGACCGGGACGGGGAGGGAAAAATACTCGTTCTGACTGCATGGGATGCAACGATGCAGATGGATATCCAGAGGAAAAAACGTATCTTTCAGAATCCGGAAATGGGGGTACATCAATTAGTGTCGGAGGTAATGAAGACTTATATAGGATCTGACTATAAGATCCATGTACCGGATGTACCAATTGGACAGTTGGTCGTACAGTATGAGGAAACCGACTGGGAATTTCTCAAGCGTTTTCTGTCAAAATATAATGAAATGCTCTATTCAGATACAACTTTCCCGGATATAAGGTTCGAAGCAGGTCTGTCCCCCCATCCAGAAGCTTATTGCTGGGATGCCCTCCCCTTTGTCCTGTCACAGGATTTAGACAAGTTCGTTGAGTTGAAAGTAAACGGTATGGATCAATTGACAGGTTCCCAGAACACCATGTTTGAGGTTGCGTCATATGATGTCGTAACCATTGGAAGTCAGGTCATATATAAAGGGTCCCCATGGTTTGTGGAATCAACGGAGCGTATTATGGAAAACGGTCTTTTAAAGAGCGTGTACCGATTGCGCCAGAGGGAAGGATTAAAAGTATTGCCTTATTTCAACCAGAATATAACAGGTGTATCGATTGACGGAACCATCTCAGGCGTCCAGAGGGATCGGGTCCAGGTTGAAATGGAAATAGAGGCCGGGGATGGCGGGAGCGAAAGGTATTGGTTTCCATTCTCCACAGTTGCTGCATCATCCGATGGCAGCGGTTGGTACTGTATGCCCGAAGCCGGGGAGAGTGTCCGGGTCTATTTTCCGACTGATGATGAGAAGGAAGCATATGTGGTAACTGCAATAAAATCACATGAGCCTGATGCCGGGAATCCGAATGATCCAATGGGGAACCCGAATGTCCGCAATATAGAGACGGCCCAGGGAAACCAGGTCCAATTTACGGAAGAGGGGGTTGTGATTGCAGCTGGAGAAGGCAAGGGAAGCATCCTTATAAAAAAGAGTGGGGAAATCGTTTTGGATGCTCTTCTGGATATACGTATTTCAGCTGTGGAAAACCTTAACATTGCCGCTATGAATGAGCTCACCATAAAATCCCAGGATTCAATTAGGATTGCCAGCAGTGCCGGAGGGGACGTAGAAATCCAAAAGGGGACAGTGACCTTACATGGAAAGCTGATTAATGAGAATTAGGAGGCAGGATTATGGCATATGCGGCAGATAAGATTACAGTAAATGGGATTCAACTGGGGCAACTTGAAAAAATGGATATTGTCAGTGAAGCGGGAGAACATGGCAAATTGACCCTTTGTGGATACTTAGTGGGAGAGCAAGGGGCGGAAACCCTGTATGGTATTACAGAAGAGGAAAGCATATCCATCTATGTGGAGCAGACGTTGATTTTTTCGGGAATCATAACAAAAGCAAAAATATATGGTGTGGCTGAAACAATCAAGATTGAGGTGGAAGCCAAAAGCAGAAGCATCCTGATGGATCGCAAGAAAAAGTCACGTTCATTTCAGGATACTTCCATGACGTACAGTCAGCTGGTGAAATTTATTATGGCAGAATACCCTGAAAGCGATATCATGCTTTCCATCGAGGACAGGCCTTTAGGCGATATTGCTGTTCAATATAAGGAAACGGATTGGATATTCCTAAAAAGGATGCTTTCTCAGCTACACGCCGCCATTTCATGCAGGGTCGCATCTGAGACTTTACAGCTATATGGAGGGGTACCGGATGTTGTCAAAGAAAAATGGGACTATGAAGTAAAAGGCTACCAAAAAGAACTTGGAATATATAATTACTGGCTCCAGCTTGGAATGAATGTCAGTGATACCGATTTTTTTGTGACGGAAATAGAGACAAATCATGTACCAGAGCTATTTGAAGAGGTGGAAGATGCAGGAAAACCTATAGTTATCCAAAATTTTTCGTATTCAATGACGAAAGGGCTACTCTGCTGTTCTTGCAGGCTCCAGAAAAAGGAAGGGATTTTGGCACCAGTCCGATATCCCATGCACCTGATTGGTGTTGCACTGGAGGGGAATGTCTTGGAGATATCCGGAACTAAAATCAGGCTTCACCTAAAGATTGATGACGGAAACAGCCTTAGTGACGCCTATTGGTTTCCTTTTTCCACATTATCGGCCTCGCCGGATGGAAGCGGCTGGTATTATATGCCGGAGAAAGGGGATAACATCAGGGTCTATTTCCCTTCCAAATTTACTAAGGA
>DXOJ01000645.1 GCA_019412865.1 Bacteroides sp.
TGCTCAAATTGTGTAATAAATGGACAGTATCTCACTTATCAGAACTCCGATTGAAGCGGAACTGGGCGACTTCAAAGAACTTTTTGATAGTTCTCTCTCCAGTTCAAATGCATTGCTCGATAGCGTCGTATCTCACATACGGCAGAGGAATGGTAAGATGATGCGGCCTATTCTTGTTTTACTCGTGGCACGTCTTTATGGCGCAATATGTCCTTCCACTCTTCATGCGGCTGTTTCATTGGAACTCCTTCATACGGCCAGCCTGGTACATGATGACGTAGTGGATGAAAGCTCCGAACGTCGTGGACAGCTCTCGGTAAATGCTATCTTTAATAATAAAGTAGCGGTGCTGACGGGTGACTATTTATTAGCAACCAGCCTCGTACACGCCGAACTGACAAACAGCCATCGTATTATTCAGCTGGTGTCCACTCTTGGACAGGATCTTGCTGACGGTGAGTTGCTTCAGCTTTCAAATGTAAGTAATCACAGTTTTTCCGAGGAAGTCTATTTTGATGTAATCCGCAAGAAAACTGCTGCTCTTTTTGCTGCCTGCACAAAGGCTGCCGCTTTCTCGGTAGGTGTGGGTGAGGGGGAAGCTGAACTTGCCCGTTTGCTGGGCGAATATATTGGTATCTGTTTCCAGATAAAGGATGATATTTTCGATTACTTTGATAATAAGGAGATCGGTAAACCTACGGGTAATGATATGCTTGAAGGTAAACTGACATTACCCGCTTTGTATGTGCTGAATACGACGAAAAACGAGGAAGTGCAAGAAATTGCAATCAAAGTAAAGGAGGGTACGGCTACTCTTGATGAAATAGCTCATTTGATTTCGTTTATTAAAGAAAACGGAGGTATTGAATATGCGGTTCAGACTATGAATGTCTATAAGCAAAAAGCTTTCAATCTATTGGCTTCTTTGCCGGATTCCGATATCTGTGCAGCTCTCCGGGCTTATCTGGATTACGTAGTAGACCGCGAAAAATAGTTACTTCCGGTATTTTGCCAGAAGTGAATAGCACAATAATAACCGGTCCCAATCTTCTATCTTTTCCGATTTCATCGCTTTTCCTAAAAGGAAACTCTTGTCTATTTCTTCCGCTGTATGAAGATCTAAAGAACATAATTTGGCGGCTTGCTCTATGTAGTCCCAGGCTTTCTCTTTGGTGATGTGACCACATGCCTGGGAGGCGCGCGCCAGGCTCACAAGCAGTCCCATATCCCATCCGATAATGCCTTTTTCCAAATCATTTATCCATATAATAGGGTCCCTTCTTTCCTCTGTATATTTTACGAATTTGTATAGATTCTTTCCTTGACGAATAAAACGTTCCACTCCGAAAAAACGCTTTTGAATGACGTTTTCGAACTCGTTGATGTTCTCTGTAGAGAGTAAATAGGGGAGCATAATCTGGTAGGAGACTCTGTCGCCTTCGTTGATAAGGAACTGGAATAGTCCGGTGACGGACTCATTATTGGTGCAGTGAAACTCCTCTGTTAGCAGTTTGGATAGTTTTTGTGGATGGATTCCGGTCTCCATGGAGTTGAGATAGAAGCCTTGCAGTCCGGCTTCCATATAACCGATGCGTAGCCCCTTCTTTTTCTCTGCTCCGAGGATGAGGTTCAGAGGGTTGTGATTGAATCTTAAGGTTCTTGTATATGCGTCCATCCTAATACCTTCAAAGGTTCATGAAAAGCGTGAGAACTGTTGCCATGTATTTTCCTGAGGCTTCGGCAAGCCGTTATGAGTATACAAGCAACAGTCCCACGCTCCATTCGATATATAACAAAAGTATATACATGAAGGTGCGTGAGACCCGTTTGCTTATT